>CALCCK010000033.1 GCA_937899995.1 uncultured Gammaproteobacteria bacterium | reverse complement strand
GGGGTGATGGGGGAGGGGTGGTTGGGGGGGGGGGGGGGTGTGGGTGTGGTTTTTTTTTTTTTTTTTGTTTGTGTTTTTTTTTTCAAGCAGAAGACGGCATACGAGATAGGCTTGTGACTGGAGTTCAGACGTGTGCTCTTCCGATCTAATGCTAGTGGCACTTAAACCAATTTATGATGCAGTAGGTATTGAGCGTATTAATGTAGCCACTTATCAAGCGGTATCAGGTTCTGGTAAAGAGGCTATTTCTGAGCTAATTGATCAAACAACAAAGCTACTCGGTGGTGATACTAATGTTGATGTTGAAGTGTATCCAAAGCAAATTGCTTTTAATGTGATTCCTCATATTGATGTATTCCAAGACAATGGCTATACCAAAGAAGAAATGAAAATGGTGTGGGAGACGCAAAAGATTTTTGAAGATGAAAATATCTTAGTTAATCCAACAGCAGTTCGTGTGCCGGTAATTTATGGTCATTCTGAAGCCATTAATATTGAAACTAAAAAGAAGATTACAGCAGCAGAAGCAACTGAAATACTATCGAATGCAAATGGCGTTACAGTAATGGATACGCGTGAAGATGGCGGTTATGCAACGCCATTTGTTGAAGCAACTAACCACGATGACACGTTTGTAAGTCGTATTCGTGAAGACATCTCTCACGAGAAAGGCCTAAACTTGTGGGTAGTTTCTGATAATATTCGCAAAGGAGCAGCACTCAATACCATTCAAATTGCTGAAATTTTGATTGAAGAGTACTTATAGATAATTTATAAAATCAAAAGAAAATGATTAAAGTATCAAGAAAAACTAACGAAACAGACATTAATGTCGAGTTAAATTTGTATGGCACTGGCCAGGCAAGTATCGACACCGGGGTGCCTTTTTTAGACCACATGTTGAATCAAATTGCACGTCACGGTCTAATGGATTTAAACATTAAATGTGATGGCGATACTGAAATTGACGATCACCACAGTGTTGAGGATATTGGCATTACTTTAGGCCAAGCATTTTTTAAAGCAGTGGGTGACAAAAAAGGCTTTACTCGTTATGGGCACTCTTATGTGCCATTAGACGAGGCTTTGTCACGTGTAGTGTTAGATCTATCTGGTCGCCCTAGTTTAGAGCTTAATGCTAACTTTACACGAGCAATGATTGGCACCTTTGATGTGGATTTAATTTCTGAATTCTTCCAGGGGTTTGTTAATCACGCCTTGATTACCTTGCACATTGACAATCTTAAAGGGGTGAATTCTCACCACCAAGCTGAGACTATTTTTAAAGCTTTCGGTAGAGCATTACGCATGGCAGTTACGCCAGATGAGCGCCAAGCTGGCGTCATCCCATCGACCAAAGGTAGCTTATAAATTATGTCCATAGCCATTGTTGACTATGGCATGGGCAACGTGCGTTCAGTGCAAAAAGCCATTGAACACGTTGCACCTAATGATCAAGTCTTTCTTACTGACAACGCAAAACTAATCAGCGAAGCTGATCGTGTTGTATTCCCTGGTCAAGGAGCAATGGGTGCTTGTATGCAGGCACTTAATGAGCATGGTTTGGTGGATGTTATTAAACAAGCTACCCGTGAAAAACCTTTCTTAGGTATTTGCTTAGGATTACAACTTTTATTTGATCATTCTCAAGAAAATGGTGGTACTGATGGGTTATCAATAATCCCAGGAGATGTGGTAAAATTTGATAAAAGTGAACTTAAAATCCCACATATGGGATGGAATACCGTAAAACAAGATATTGATCACCCACTTTGGCATAATATTGATGATAATGCACGTTTTTATAGTGTGCACAGTTATTACGTAAAAGAAGCTGATCATTCTGTTGTTGCTGGATCAACTGATTACGGTATTGACTTTACCTGTGCTATCGCAAAGGGCAATATGTTTGCAGTGCAGTTCCACCCAGAAAAATCACAACACGACGGCTTGCAATTATTAACTAATTTTGTAAATTGGAAGGCTTAGCCTAATAATTGACTAACGCAGTTCATGGTGTTGGTATGGTAGCCACTACCAAAAATATTCAAATGATTTAGATAATGATAAAGCATATAGAGCGGCTTTCTTTTATTAAAACCGCTGTCTAATTGATAGCTTTCATTATAGCTTTGATAAAAATCATCATCAAATCCACCAAACATAAAGGTCAGTGCAAAATCGATTTCTCTATGACCATAATAACTGGCTGTATCAATAAAATACGGATGATTCCCCCCGCTTAGAACATTGCCAGACCATAGGTCTCCATGCAGTAATGTTGGTTTTATTGTATTGTCTAATAAGTTTGGCAAAGTATTCTTCACCTGAAGTAGCTGTTGATAGTCAGTTTGACTAATCAAAGTATTTTGATGCGCTAATGTTATTTGGTATAGCAGTCGATACTCCCAATAAAAATCAGCCCAATTGTCAATATTTTGACCAACACCATTCAGTTGAGGTGTTTTCCCGATTTTATTGTCAAACTTAAATCCAAAATAATCACTCGTATTTTGGTGAAGCTTGGCAAGCGCTAACCCCATTTGTGACTGCATGTTTGAGTTATGTGTATTATCTATCCATTCCAATATCAAGCAATGTTCACAACTACCCAGCACTGTTGGTGTGTGAATGGTTTTTCCTAATAAAGTTAGCTCTCTGCCTTCATTGATTAATTGCTGGTTAGGATTTGATTGGTATTTAAGAAAGACTGTATTGCCATCAGATAATGTAACTTGATAGGCGGAAAATAGCCCTGTACTTACTGATTGTTTGCTAATAATGCTTAGGCCTAGGTGTTGCTCAATGTGTGCTTCAATCGACATTAAGTTTAGGCTCTAGATTGTGCCTCTAAGCAACGAATATAAGCTTGATGATCCATCGGCGTGTTGTTTTTCTGTGATGAGAAAATCATTTGCGCAATGCAATCCATCATCAGGTGTTCGACCTCGTGTGGATCTTGAACTTTTCCCAGTTTTTTTTGATAATACTCGTTAATACCTTTTGGTTGATTAATCGATAGTTGCTCTCTTAATGACAAATGCAGGTTAATATGTAGAAAAGGGTTAACTTCCCCACTTTCAGGAAAGAATTCAGACTCAATATTACTGATGAGCTTGTGATACTCTGGATGCATTTCAATGACTTGCGTGAGTTGGTCTTCGAGCGGGTCAAGTGTTTTCTTGTCTAGAAATTTTTGCCAAGCATTGGCAAGAAATTGTCGCTGTTGAGTTCTATCTTGGGTGTAGAGCATAGGCTCTATTATAAAGCTAAGTGGCTATAGATTTTTTTCTTCGTATTCACAAAGATCTAACAAAATACAATCAGTACATAATGGCGAACGCGCCTTACAAGTGTAGCGACCATGAAGAATCATTAAGTGGTGTGCAGGCACTCTAAATTCATCAGGGATAAATTTAACCAGCTTCTTTTCAACTTCTAGTACAGTTTTACCGCTAGCAATTGCTGTGCGGTTAGCAACACGGTAGATGTGTGTATCCACTGCGATTGTCGGATGGCCAAAAGCGGTATTAAGCACCACATTTGCTGTTTTACGACCAACACCTGGTAGGGCTTCTAACTCTTTACGAGTTTCTGGCACAGCAGAATCATATTTTTCAATTAGAATTTTACAAGCTTGAATAATATGCTTGGCTTTTGAATTGAACAAACCAATAGTTTTAATGGTATCGCGTAATGTGTCTTCACCGAGTTCAAAAATTGTCTCAGGTGTATTAGCAATTGGGAATAACTTATTCGTAACCTTATTGACACTTTTATCCGTTGCTTGCGCTGATAAAGTAACAGCAACCAATAGTTCAAATGGAGTGGAATAGTTTAATTCTGTTGTCGGGTTGGGTATCTTTTTCAATAACCTTTCAAACATCTCAAAGCGAGTTTCTGCGTTCATTCTTCTCTTTTGTTGTTTTCCTTAATGGACGAAGATTATACCAGATAATTATGTTAATGGCAAAATGGACCAATCTTACTTAGAAGAAGGATTGTCCATAAACTTCGAGTTGTTGCCAAAGTTTACCTCTATTTGGGTGCTGTTCACGTAAAGTGTTAATACGTTGAAAGTATTCATCGATATTTAAATAACCATTTTCACCAGCTTGCACTCTACCTTGTACGGTTTCAAACCAGTCCTCAGTTTCATCTTCACTCAGTATTTCAGGGTAGTTCCTGGCTTTAAAATGCATTAACAGAGTATTAAGTTTTTGATCTTTAAACTTAGGATGAAAATCTTTTAATGCATCCACGCTCAATGTTTGTACTTGGTCGCCAATGCGTTTGTCAGCATTATCCATAAAACCATCATAAAGCGCCTGATCAACATCAGCTGATTTAGTGCGTTCTTGATCGTTCTTATACAGTACTTGTACCACCTTGCTAATAGCGCTTTGATTGTCTTTAATAAATGATAGGTGCTGAAGACAAGTATCCATATCGATTTGTAATTGTGCTATAACTTTTGGGTCAAGCTTATAAACATTAGGCACAAACATCGGGCTTTTGTTAAAAATTAAATCTTTGATTTCTAGGCGTTTAACCCCATCTGGTAATTCAGATTGCTTGGTAAACATCAGGGTTTTTAATTCTTCAATATCCATTTCTAAAAGCATTGATGGGTCTTGATCTAGGTTAAATACAATAGCCCGGTCGTTGTATTCTGGATGGTAAGCCAGTGCAACTGCTAAACGTGTGCAAGATAGCGTGGCAGGGTACATGCCTGAGGTATGTAGCATCGGCTCAAATAATTGAATTTTACTCTCGACTGTTTTCTTTTCACGCAAACTAAAGGCATAGTTAAACAATTGTGGCTGTGTGTCTTTAATAATTTTAGCAATTGCGATGGTGGCTCGCACATCAGCCAGTGCATCATGTGCATTAGCGTGCTCAATGCCATTAGCTAATGAGAGCTGGTCAAGTTTAAAAATAGGCTTACCGTCTTCGTTATACACCCACTTTAGGCTATTGTCTTTTTTAAGCGCGTAACACAAACGCACCACGTCTAAAATATCCCAGCGTGTGTTGCCGTTCTTCCAATGCCAAGCATACGGGTCGATAAAATTTCGATACAAAGTGTGGCGGGTAAATTCATCATCAAAACGAATCGAGTTGTAGCCAACAATACAAGTATTTGGCGTAGAAAATTCGGCATTAATCTTTTGAATAAATGCATGTTCAATCATGCCTTTTTGTTCGCATAGTTGTGGGCTAATACCGGTGACGGCGCATGCTTCTGGTGTAGGCAAGCAATCATGCGTTGGTTTGCAATAAAACATGTGCTCGTCGAGAACGTTTAGATTCTCATCAGTACGAATACCTGCAAATTGTGAAATTCGATCAATTTTTGGGTTAATGCCAAAAGTTTCGTAGTCGTACCAATAGAATGTTTTCATAAGCTTATTTTAACGAATTTTAGGCAATAAAAAACCCAGTGATTAAACCGGGTTTTTTGAATTCAAATAACTATAAAGTTACTGAGGATGTACGTTAGCCGCTTGAGGACCTTTAGCACCATCTTCTAAATCGAATACTACTTCTTGACCTTCTTCTAGTGATTTGTAACCGTCACCTTGAATAGCACGGAAGTGAACGAATACATCATCACCACTTTCTTGCTCAATAAAACCAAAACCTTTTTTTGCGTCAAACCATTTGACCTTTCCTGTTGTAGACATGAAGTCTCCTATAAGTTTAAAAAATTACCGAAAAAACATACCACTTTTATAACTTAGAGAAACTTAAAAAAAGTTCAAACAACAAAATATAAATAGTAGCCGTATTCTTTACCAGCATTTGCTATTTTAACGTACTTTAGCAATTAATGTACTAAATAAATTTGACTATTAATTTTTAGGCTTTGAACGTGAGAATTTTGGCTTTCTATTCCGGTCACCGTCTCTTTTATCACCACCACGAGAGTCTCTGCCACCGCGTCTATCATTTCTGCCGCCTTTAGAAAATTTTCCACGACCAAAATTACGTTTTCCTGATTTGCCACCAATGGTAGCCTTATTGTTTTTCTCAGTGAGCTCAACGATGTTTAGACGTTTACCGTTAACCACCGTTTTTTGTAGAACTTTAAGAACTTCATCCGGCATTTCATCAGGTAAATCTACTGTTGAGAAGTTGTCAAAGATCTGAATAGAGCCAATATATTCACTATCCATATCTGCTTCATTGGCAATAGCGCCAAGGATATTTCCGGGTTTGATATTGTTACTATTGCCCACTTCAAGCTTATAACGACGCATTGGTATTTTCGGATGATCTTTAAGTGAGTTAGCCTCTACTGGTACAATTTTTTCTTCACCTGGCTTTTGGTCTCTGCCAAAACTAGGTTCTTTTTCTGAAAGAAATAAAGGTTCATTACCTTGGGCGATGTGCGCCAAGGCCGATGCGATTTTAATCAAACTAAGCTCTTCATTTGACTCTTGGAATTCAGAAACTAATTTTTCAAAAATACTAAGGTCTTGATTACTGATTGTTTCTGTAATTTTCTTTTTAAAGGTGTCAACACGTTTTTCGTTGATAATTTTTGCAGTCGGTAATTCAAGTGGTTCAATCTTTTGACGTGTTACACGTTCAATATTGTTAAGCATGCGTCTTTCACGATGCGATACAAATAAAATCGCCTCACCTTTACGTCCAGCACGACCGGTACGGCCAATACGGTGTACGTAAGTTTCTGCATCTTGAGGAATGTCGTAGTTCACCACATGAGAAATACGTGGCACATCTAATCCACGAGCAGCAACATCAGTGGCAACTAAAATATCAATGCCACCTTTTTTAAATTTGTTAATAATGTTTTCACGTTGACTTTGCTGAATATCACCATTAATAGCTTCTGCTGAAAACCCTCTAGCAGCAAGTTTTTCAGCCAGCTCAACTGTTAATGTTTTGGTTCTAGCAAAAACAATCATTGCATCAAACTCTGTCACCTCTAGAATTCTGGTGAGTGCATCTAATTTTTGGCTTAGACCGCCAACAAGGCAGTATTTTTGTTTGATTGTAGGTGCTGTTTCAGTTTTGGTTTTAACTTTAACCAATTTAGGCTTGTTTAAAAATTGTTCTGCAACGCGTTTAATAATGTTTGGCATCGTTGCCGAGAATAGCGCGATTTGACGTTGCTCAGGAATGCGTTCCATCACCCATTTAATATCGTCAATAAAACCCATTTTTAGCATTTCATCTGCTTCATCTAAGACGAATGATTTTATGTTGTCGAGTTTTAAAGTACCTTTTTTAATATGGTCCATCACACGCCCTGGTGTACCAACGACAGCGTGTACACCACGTTTTAATGGGCGCAATTGGATATCGTATGATTGTCCACCATAAATTGGTAATACGTGAAAACCTTTTAGTCCACGTGCATAAACTTGCACGGCTTCTGACACTTGAATGGCCAGTTCGCGAGTTGGCGTTAAAATCAATAATTGAGGTGCGTTTAGACTAAGGTCGATGTTATCTAACAAAGGTAGGGCGAAAGCCGCTGTCTTACCCGTGCCTGTTTGCGCTTGACCAATAACATCTTCACCATTTAGTAGGTGAGTGATACATTGTTCTTGAATAGGCGATGGTGTTTCATAACCGATAGAATCCAATACTTTTAGAATTGAATCAGATAAGCCAAAATCACTAAATTTAGCTTGAGGTTTGTTATCGGGTTTATTTTCAGACATGGGTTTTTTAGTCGCAGACAAAGACCGCAATTATACGCTAACTCGATTATATTAGTTTTTTATTATATAAATCAACTAATACCATTTGATAGAACAACCCATTGATGGGATTTGCTCTAAAGGTCCCTGACCAGTTGTCGCCACTTGGTTCATGGCATCAAACAAGTCGCGCTTGACATCGGTCGCTGCAGACTCTTTACGTGATGCATCGAGTCGGCCACGATATTGTAATTCTAGATCTGCGTTGTAGCCAAAAAAATCTGGCGTACAAACAGCACCATAATCTTTTGCAACCTCTTGAGTCTTATCGATTAAATAAGGGAATGGAAAGTTCATTTCTTCAGAAATTTTTTGCATATTTTCAAAAGAATCTGTTTCGTATTCATCTGGATTATTAGACATAATCGCTACGGTATTGAGCCCCATGGCTTTGAGCTCTTTGGTATCGCGAATAACGCGATCAATAATAGCCTTAACATAAGGGCAGTGATTACAAATAAACATTACCAGCAAGCCATTCTCTCCTTTGCAACTGTCTAAAGTATGCATTTGTCCATCCACACCTTTGAGGTTGAAATTAATGGCAGGTGTATTAAAGTCACAAACGGGGGTTTCAGTACTAACCATGATGTTTTTTCCTGGGTTTAATTAAAGTTAAGATTTTAATAAAGTTTGAATAATATATCCTGCCATCATCAGCCCAAAAATATTAGGCATATAAGATATCGCACCATTCACTGCTCTAGGTCTGCCTGCAGGCGCGGTATCAGTCGCTGTGACTTCTTGATGAGGCAATGCTTTAATTTGCACTTCAGTAGAATGCACCACCGGGAATTTAAGAGATGCCCGAATGCGCCTGAGCTGCTTACGCATTTCACGTGCGAGTCCACAGTTCTCGGTTTTATCCATGCGAGAAATTTTTACCTGGGTAGGGTCAAGCCGTCCACCCGCCCCCATGCTAGAGATAATCGGTTTTCCAGATTTATTGCAACTATCAATGAGTACGGTTTTATAAGCAATGGCATCAATACAATCAGCAATAAAATCAAGCTCATTTTCAATGGCAATGGCTTCAGCCTTGCCTCGATCGATAAACTCATTGCGTTTGATAATAATAGTGTCAGGATTGATGTCGTGCAATCGATCGGTCAAAACATCGACTTTTGGTAAGTCTAGTGTTGAGTTGAGTGCAATCAGTTGTCGGTTTAGATCGGTTTTGGAAACAATGTCAAAATCGACCAATGTTAATGTACCCACACCAGCTCTACATAGCGCTTCAGCGCAAGCACCGCCAACACCACCAAGCCCAGCAATTAGAACGTGAGATTCGGCCAAACATGCTAAACCTTGTTGACCTAATAAGATTTCAGTACGCGCACAACTTCCAGCCATTATTGCAACCTAAATAAAGAAATGGCATTATTATCACATTGTGCTATGACACTTTCTACTGGTATTTGCTTGAGATCAGCAATCTCTTGTGCCACCAAGGCCAAATCATCAGGATTGGGGTGGTCATCAGTTTCAATGAGGATAAACTCTAACGGGCAGTTTTTAACAATTTGGCGAATCTTCGTTGATTTTTGATTGGTAATTTGCATACCAAACCCTAGGTAAAACCCCATTCTTGTTAATAATTGGGCTTGAGTTTCACTACCAGAAAAACCATGAATTTCACCTCTAATCTTAGGATATTTTTTTAATAAGAAGATAACATCTTCAGTGGCTTTGACGGCATGAATCACCACAGGTAAGTCGTATTTTTCCGCTATATCTAATTGTGATACAAAAAAGTTTAATTGAGTTTCTTTGTCAATTTCTTTAATATAATCAAGCCCACATTCACCAATAGCAATCGGATTATTACACTTAACCAAATATTCTAAATGATCTAAATCTTTCTGAGTGTGTATTTCTACTAACCAAGGGTGAATACCTAATGAAAAATACGGGTACATTTGTACATCAACCCAGTTTTGTTTGCCAATACTTGGCACAATAGCCACTGCATTTTCGGCGATTGCATTCATGTCGTCAAAATCTAAATGTGCATGTGAATTAATCATATCTTTAAATCTTATCATAAACTTCATTCAAAGCACATGTTTGAGATTAAGTTTTTATTGTTAAAATTGCGTTATAAGCTTCCAATTAAATTAAAAAGTGATTATAATAGTCCGATTATTCTGTACGTAGATAGTATTAACAATTATGAAAACATTTAGCGCTAAAGCACATGAAGTAAAAAGAGAATGGTTCTTAGTGGATGCCGATGGCAAAACACTAGGTCGTTTAGCAACTGAGGTTGCCTCTCGTCTTCGTGGTAAGCACAAACCCGAGTATACGCCACACACTGATACAGGCGATTACATCGTTATCGTTAACGCTGAAAAGGTTAAAGTAACAGGTAACAAATTTGACGATAAAATGTACTACCACCATACAGGTTATGTTGGTAACTTAAAGTCAATCGCATTTAAAGATTTACAAGCTAAAAAGCCTGAAGAAATTATCAACAAGGCAGTAAAAGGCATGTTACCAAAAGGTCCATTAGGTAGGGACATGTTTAGAAAAATGAAAGTATTTGCAGGTTCAGAGCACACACATGGCGCACAACAGCCGCAAGTTTTAGATATTTAAGGTAATAGATTATTATGGCAAAGACAGAAATATTTTACGCGACAGGCAGAAGAAAAACATCAGTAGCTCGTGTTTACATGACTAAAGGTAAAGGCGTGTTCACGGTAAACAAACGTCCAATGAGTGAATATTTTGGTCGTGAAACCTCTTCAATGATCATTAACCAACCACTAGACACGGTTGAAATGAGAGATAAGTTTGATTTCAACATCACGGTTAAAGGTGGTGGTGATACTGGTCAAGCGGGTGCAATTCGTTTAGGCGTTACACGTGCATTGATGGAATACGATAAGGATCTTAGACCTGGGTTACGCAAGGCAGGCTTTGTTACTCGTGATGCTAGAATCGTAGAACGTAAGAAAGTTGGACGTAAGAAGGCACGTAAGAGCGAGCAGTTCTCAAAACGTTAAAAGATTTCTTATCAGATTTTAAAAAAAACTCGCTTTATGCGGGTTTTTTATTGTTTTAAATTCGGTAATCGTATTGACCTAGTTTATTATGCCTAATAATGGCTTGTACAGTTTCAACGTAATCATAACCGATTTGGGCATAATTTTCTAAACCTTCAGCCAATCCTGTTCCAGTGATCGGTTGCTGGTTATCGCGCTTATGTTTTCTGATTTTTCTAAGAATATCATAAGCAGAATTTCGGTTAATAGACAAAAGGTAATATTCGATCCCTTTAGATAGTGAGGAAAATTTTACTATTTCATGGGTAGAGTCTTTGCTACGTCTGAGTGGTACAACGCCACAACCTTTTTTAAAACACCAAAGTCCAAAAAAATTATGATAATACTTGGCAAATCGAGACCGTCCCCAGTTTGATTCATAAGCAGCCTGCGCCAATATTAACGATGCAGGCACTATGTCAATAGTATCAAGTAATTCTGTATTAGTGGTTTGAGTATTGAGTCGGTAATATTTTTTTAGCGCTGATAATGTAGATGCATCAAGTCGACCACTCTTAATGTCATTTCGTAGTTCAATTATTTTGGAATTTTGTCGCTTTATTTCAGGTAACAAGTATGCAAAGAAGGCCTCTTTTCGTGTTTTAATATTTTTAATCTGGTCAAAATTAGGTGTGCGAATTGAGTTCATCCAAGCCTCCAGCCCCCAGAATTCATTTGCATGAATTGGGCTAGAAAATATAAAGAAAATAATCAGTAGATTTTTAAACTTCAAATCGTTCACAAGAGCCAGAAATGACCTCTATTGTAAACATGTTTTCAATAGGTGATTGAGATAAATAAGATTTGATCACCCGAATAACCCCCGCATGTGCAACGATTAAAGTAGATTTATGTCGTTGTTCATTTTGAATAATTGGCTCAAATATTGATAAAACTCTAGCTTGAAAATCATGCAAATATTCAGCATTCGGTGGCCGATTAGGAATAGGGTTGGCTTTAAACTGATCCACAATAGTTTGTCCGATTTCACTCGTACTTCTACCTTGCCAGTCACCAAATCCTAGTTCTTCAAGCTCGTTGAATATTTGGTAAGGTGTATTTTGCATATCAGATAAATATTTGGCAAAATCAGCACAACGAATGAGAGGTGATGTGGCAATAAAGTCCCACGTCTTATTTTGTGTGGAATCTAGCATTTGTTGCCAGCCTTTATCGGTAAGTGCATCATCTTGATTGCCTCGATACAGGCGCCCACCTTGAGGATCGCCATGTCTCAATAGGTCAAGAATCATTCGTTAACTTGTTCTCGTGACATTAAATGATTAACCGCTTCAGTAGGAGACACTATTCCTTGAGTAACTTGATAAACTTGCTCACAAATTGGCATTTCGATTTGATTTTTTTTCGCAATTGATAAAACTAATTCTAGAGTGTTAAGCCCTTCAACCGTTGCGCCAACATTGTTCAAAGCTTGCTCAACACTTTGGTTGTTGGCTAATTCCTTACCAAATCGACGATTTCTAGATAAATCATCTGAGCAAGTGAGCACCAAATCACCCAAGCCTGATAGACCATTGAACGTTTTTTCATTAGCACCTAGGCTTTTTCCAAAGCGGATCATCTCAGCCAAGCCTCGTGTAATCAAGGCTGCCTGTGTGTTAGCGCCATAACCTAAGCCAGATGCGATACCAGCGGCAATGGCGAGGATATTTTTAACCGAACCACCCACCTCCACACCGATGATATCTTCATTAGTGTATGCTCTTAATGTTTTAGTGTGTAAGGCTTTAGCCCAATAATCTCGAGTATTTTTATCTGTTGAAGCAACTGTAAGTGCGGTTGGTTTATGGCTAGCAACTTCAAAGGCAAAACTAGGGCCAGAAATCACACAGCTTGGATGACTACCTAGAATCGCTTCAAAGCTTTCATGTAAGAATCCTTGTTGGTGGGTGTCAAATCCTTTGGTTACCCAAGCTATAGGTTGTCCTGACGTTAGGAATGGTTTAATACTTTCCAATGTTGTGGCAAAGCCATAACTCGGTACCGCAACGAGAATACTCTGAGATTGTTGGATTAATGACAGATCAAAAGTTAATTCGACATTATCAGCATAATTGACTGATAGAGCGGGGTGTCGTGGTTTAAGAGTTTCGATCTCTGCTTCTGCATAGGTATGCAAATAGATTGTATCAAAATTATCTGATAGTGCGATAGACAGTGCGCTACCCCAAGCACCAGCACCAATAATGGATAGGTTAGCCATTTAGAATGTCGTCCAATCGACCAGATTGTTCTGCAGCTAACAGATCATCAAACCCACCCACATGTGTGCCATTAATAAAGATTTGAGGTACGGTATTTCTGCCCGTTTTTTCCATCACTTCATCCCAGTCATTTTGGCTTTTTATGTATCTTTTTTGATAAGGAATATGGCGTTTGTCTAGTAATTGATAAGCTCTTTGGCAAAACGGACAAGTATCAGAACAATAGATAATATTTTTTTTCATCTTTAAAAAGATCTTTATTTTTGAATTGGCAAATTAGCTTTCTGCCATGCAAGCATACCACCTTTAAGGTTATGCACTTGTTCAAAATTATTACGAGTTAATAAGCCAGCAATATGTGACGAGCGAGAACCGCTACGACAATATACCAAAATCTTTTTGTTATTGTCTAAGCTATCTAATTGGTTTTTAACATCACTTAATGGAATGTGTGTGGATCCCTTGATATAGCCAGACTTTAGCTCTTTCTTTTCTCTTATATCAAGAATGATTAAGTTTTTTTCATCCATCAGAGAAATTGCACCGTTCGGATCAACATCTTCATATTTTTTGAGTTTATCAGCAACAATATTGCCAATAAAGAGTGCGATTAAAACCACCAAAGTGATGGTTGTAAAAATTTGATCGTCGTTTAGTAAGAATTCTAATATTTCCATAGTCGTTATCAGTTTTAATTTTTTCCTTTTAAAAAGTTATCCAGCATCTCGTGACCTTCTTCAGTCAAGATAGATTCCGGGTGAAATTGCACACCTTCAATTGCAAGCTCTTTGTGTCTAATACCCATAATTTCATCAATATTGCCTTGATCGTCATTAGTCCAAGAAGTAATGTCAAAGCAATCAGGCAGGCTAGACTGTTCAGCAACTAATGAATGATAGCGTGTGGCGTTTAAAGGATTTTTTAAATCCGTAAACACGCCTCGATTGTTGTGATGTACCGATGATATCTTGCCATGCATGATCTTTTTAGCACCAACCACGTTGCCACCAAAGGCCTGCACCATTGCTTGAAAACCTAAGCAAACACCCAGCATCGGCACCTTGCCAGAGAAGTGTTTAATAGCTTCAATAGAAATCCCCGCTTCATTCGGTGTACAAGGGCCTGGGGAAATCACTAAAAACTCAGGGTTGATTTTTTCAATTTCATCAATTGTGATTTCATCGTTACGATGTACTTCAATCACTTGACCTAGCTCGCCAAAATACTGCACCAGGTTGTAAGTAAACGAATCGTAATTGTCAATCATTAGTAACATAACGGACTTTATTTTACAGTTATTTCCGCGTTATTTGATTGCTAAAAAAGAAGCAAAGTTAAGACATTGAAAATGACACAAGCTTTGTTTAAATCCTGCTGTTTCGAATCGGCCAAAGTGTGTTTGCTGATTGTCAGTAATCAGTACATTTTCTATTAATTGACGTTTAGCAGCAATCTCCAGCTCGCTATAGCCATTGGCACGCTTAAAGTCCAAGTGTAGTTCGGTAATTTTTGCTTGTTGTTTAGGATCATTAAAATGAATTTTTTCTGAAACAACCAACACACCGCCAGAGTTCAAACCTTGATAAATTTTATTGATTAAGGCCTGTCTTTGTTCAACTGGAATAAATTGCAAGGTTAGGTTTAATACAACGATAGATGAATTTTCACAACTTATGTCGTTAATATCACTACATATAACATCAAAGTTTGTTATTTTACCATCAAGATTGTTTTTACATTTCTTCACCATCTCAATCGAATTATCCACAGCGATGATTCGATTATGTTGATGCGGGTTGTTTAAAGCTAATGCCAAAGCTACAGCACCGGTAGATGTACCTAAGTCATAATAATAACTATTGTCTTGACCGTAAGTTTTAACAATAAGCCCCATCATTTCAATCATGCTTTGATAACCTGGGACTGAGCGTCTAACCATATCGTCAAACACGTTAGCAACACTCTTGTCAAAAGTGAAGTCAACTAAATCAGTTTTGTTTGTGAAGAGTTCGTCACGCATAAAGGCGCCTTAGAAAAAATTCATTCACTAAGAGCTTGGTTGTGCCAATGGTAAAGGCTGATCTTCTTCCCCATGTACTGCCTGTGTGGGTGATTTGCAGTGGTCCACGTGTGATAGTTGGGTCGTTAAACAGCACCTCACCCAAAGGCCTAGAGCCGATCATTAGCAGGTCTTTTGTGTCATTAGTGATGGGTATAACCGATCGTGCAAACACCATTACTTGGCTGTTGCCTAATAACTCTACTTCTCGAATGATTGAATCTCCTTTAAAGCCTAGTAGCTCAGTTTCATTTTGATGAGGTTCGTGTTGTGTTTGTAAAAGCACATTTACTGAAAAATCATCAAATTTATTTTTTAGCTTAGCAGTGAGTGATTGATTATCATCAAGCCAATGCATGACAGTATCAGGCACGTTACGCGCCTGGTCTAAACTCTGCCATATTAAATCTTGTGTATTAATCATGGTGCTATTTTAAGCTAAGTATTCGCATATTGGGATTTGTCAGCGGTAATCCAGCGCATAATCAATGCATATTGTTTACCTTCATCGAGTTGTAAAAATTGTTCTGAATAAAAACGCACTTGTTTAAGTAAGTAGCCATCGCGTACAATATTGGCAATTTTCATATCGGCAATACCTGTTTGTTTCGTGCCTAGGATCTCACCTGGGCCACGCAGCTCTAAGTCTTTATTAGCAATCACAAAGCCATCGTTGGTTTGTCTTAGAATATCGATTCGCTCTGTAGCATTGGCGCTTAGTGGTGATTGATACATTAAGATACAGATGCTCGCATCAGCACCACGACCAACGCGACCACGTAGTTGGTGTAGTTGTGCCAAACCCAATCGTTCCGAATTTTCAATCACCATTAGCGAAGCATTAGGTACATTGACACCCACCTCAATCACAGTGGTTGCTACTAGTACATTAATCTCCCCATTGGCAAATTTATACATAATTTTAGATTTTTCGTCTTTATTCATTCTGCCATGAATGAGTACAATCGATAGTCCTGGTAGATTTTCTTGAAGGTATTGGTGTGTCTTTGTAGCAGACTCGGCACGTAACACTTCTGATTCCTCAATAAGTGTACAAACCCAATACACTTGATTGCTATCTTGACAAACTTGTTTTATTTTTTGTACTACTTCATCTTTACGATCACTGCTAAGCGCAATGGTTTTGATCGGCGTTCTGCCTGGTGGTAATTCGTCAATAATTGATGTATCAAGATCAGCATAAGCGCTCATAGTGAGCGAGCGAGGAATAGGGGTAGCAGTCATTACCAATTGGTGTGGTGTGTTGTGTGCTTTTTGCACCAAGGATAAGCGTTGGTGTACACCAAATTTGTGCTGTTCATCAATCACCACCAAGCCCAATTTATTAAACTTGACAGACTCTTGAAATAGAGCATGCGTACCAATCACCACTTGTGCTTTTCCGGATCGTATGGCATCTAATTGTTCAGCACGTTCAGTTGTATTTTGTGAGCCGGTTAAAAAGGCAACTTTGACACCTAAAGGTTCAAGGTAATTTGAAAAACCATGTAAATGTTGGTTGGCAAGAATTTCAGTAGGCGCCATAATAGCTGTTTGAAAATCATTTTCAATCGCTTGCAAACAGGCAAAAACAGCGACAATGGTTTTTCCAGAGCCAACATCGCCTTGTAATAATCTAAGCATTGGATGATTTAAAGCTAAATCAGTATTAATTTCATTAATACTTCTTTGTTGTGCGTTGGTTAATTTAAAGCCAAGGTTCTCGGACAATCGCTTAGATAAAGACTTGGAAATTTTAAAAATATTGGAAATTTTACTTTTACGTTCGTTTTTGAGTTTAAGCAGGCTGAGTTGATGCGCACAAAGCTCTTCAATAATGAGTCTTTGCTGTGAGATGTGTTTAAATTCAGCAATTTGTTCTAGATTTTCCTCTTCTTTGGGATGGTGCAGCGTTTCCAGTGCCTGCTTGAGAGTTGGCATTGAATTTTTTTCCAAATTTTCAAAATTATCACCAAGTGGGGAATTTTTTAAAGTTTCCAGTGCAATATTGATCCATTTTTTAAGTTGTGCTTGGTGAAGATTACCCGTTAGCGGGTAAACAGGGCTTAATGTAGTTTCTAAAAGGTTTGCTTGGCCTTTTGAAATCAATCGATACTCCGGGTGATGCATTTCCAAGCCTTCTCGCCCAATCTTAATTTCTCCAAAGCATTGGATGATATCACCTCGCACGAATTGTTGTTTATGGTACTGATTAAAATGGAAAAATCGTAAAAGTAATGTACGATTATTTTCGTCAGATAAATAACATAACAGTTGTCGTTGTCTTGTTGCCACTTCTTCAATGCGATCAATCGTGAGCTGTACTAGTATCTCGGCGCCAACCTGTGCGTCATCTAGTGAGGTAAATTTTGTTTTGTTTTGATAACGAAGTGGTAAATGAAACAGTAAATGTTCCAAGTTGTAAATGCCAATATTGTTGAGTTTATCTTGCGCTTTTGGGCCTAATCCGTTGAGCGAAATTATTGGATCAGATAAATTGTGCATCAGGATAGCCCTCCTTTAGGAGTATTAAAAGCTGTAACTGTCTTCCTTAACTACCATTACTCCATCCATCTCTACTTGTGCGCCTTTAGGCAGCTCGTTAATACCAACCGCTGCACGTGCAGGATAAGGCTCATCGAAATATTGAGCCATGATCTCATTTACTACCGGGAAGTTATTCAAATCAGTTAAGTAAATATTGAGTTTAACAATATCATTGAGACTACCACCAGATTCTTTACAAACCGCAGTTAAGTTTTTAAATACTTGGTTAATTTGCTCACTAATACCGCCTTCAATCATTTCCATGGTCTCCGGCACCAAAGGAATTTGTCCAGATAAATAAACAGTAGATCCACCAGTAACATGTACAGCTTGAGAATAAGTGCCAATTGCTTGTGGTGCTTTGTTAGTTGAGATAATGTGTTTTTGCATAATGTTTATTTTAAAGAGTTAATCATAAAATAATTATACGAAATATTTTGTTGATATGCAGATAAAAATTCTATGACTATTTTTTAATAAATATCAGGCCATTAACGATGTGGCATCTTTGTCAAATCAGTTTTTAGATAAATCAAGATGAGCAACTATATTGCGATAATCCACCAATATCAAAGAGTTCAGATGGTTTTAATCTGTAGTATTTCTCTTCTATCTCCTTAGACTGCTCTGTGTAAGGCTGTGTCATGACGTCTTGTAGTTCTCGAATTAGAGTGTAATTCCTCTCGGTTGCTTGCTGATATGCAGGCATAACGAACCACTCTCGCAAACTGTATTTTGGGTTGACGAGTTTCATCTGCTTAGAGAGCTTCTCACGAGAGTGGGGCGCAGTAGTGTTTACCTTGTTTGAGCTACCACTGAGTAACTTCCATCTTATAAGCCACTCAGACCAGCGCTTGTCCATTTCTTTCGACGTTGGGCTATCGTAGAAGCTTTTTTTGAGTGGAACAATGTCGTCAGGTACCATCGAAAGCTCACGGAAGAAGATGGTGTAATCAACACGAGTTTGAACCATGAGCGTTTCTAGCTCACTGAATAACGCCGCGTCAAAAGCGCCAAGTCCAAGTTTGGCAGTCCACATCTTTTCCATTTGTGTTTGCATTACTTTTGAAAAGCCATTTCGAATTTCGTCTAACTGTTGTAGATAGCTCTGATGCGATGTAAGCAAGGGTTGCAATGCCTTGC
Organism: uncultured Gammaproteobacteria bacterium; assembly: GCA_937899995.1. Lineage (GTDB taxonomy): Bacteria > Pseudomonadota > Gammaproteobacteria > PS1 > Pseudothioglobaceae > Thioglobus_C. Next base: position 8,080 of record CALCCK010000033.1, on the reverse strand, counting down.
AAAACGTGTGGAAATTACGTTCGGCTGCCAATGGTTGGTTCAGAAAAGAGAAGTGATTTCCGCCACCAGACCAAGGCTGGTACTGCGGGTTGAACTCATCACAGAATCCGAATGGGCCGTAATCGAGTGTAAAACCACCACACGCGCAATTGTCACTGTTAAAGTTGCCCTGGCAGTAGCCGACGCGGATCCAGTTGGCTACAAGCGACGTAAGGCGGCCGCGGAACTCGCGTGCGAGCAACACCACTTTTTCGGCAGTGTCTAGCTTTTTGTCTATGACATCAGCGTACTCACGATCGATCAAGTGCAACACAATCATCTCTAGCTCTTCCATCGCCTTTGGGTGTTCATTCCTGCGGGCACGGCGACTGAATAGTTCGAGTTGCCCGACCCGAATGAACGACGGTGCGACGCGCGTCGAGATGGCGACTGCCTCTGATACAAGTACATCAGGATCCTTCGAGTGCGAACCCTCTGAATACCATGGGCGATTGACTTTCTCTGTTTTCGAAACGTACAAACTTAGAGATCGAGACGTTGGAACTCCGAGTGCATGCATATACTCCTGAGCTAGGAACTCGCGGACGCTCGAGCGCAGGACAGCGCGACCATCTGCACCGCGGCAATATGGTGTTCGACCGCCACCTTTTAGCTGCATTTCCCAGCGTCGACCGTTGATGACAGCCTCAACTACAGAAATTGCGCGACCATCACCATATCCGTTGCCAGTTTGGAATGGGCATTGCTGATAGTATTCGGTGCCAAAGATAGAAAGCGCATATCCAGTCGCCCATCCGGCTGTGCGCATCGGTTTTGGGGCATGTGAAGTATCACCAGAAAACAGTCGAATAAAATCGTTTGATTGCGCCAGTTTGTCTGAAAAATCAAGATCGCGAAAAAAGTTTTTACTATGAGTGATGTATTCGGGGTCTTTTATTGGTGTGGGGTTGACGGGGACATAGTGACCAGTGAAGACTTGTCTCGGCTCGTGATCGACGCCGTTTTCTTTAGCGTCAGGATCGCAGTTGAGAGTATCAATGAGCGAATAGTCAACCAACTTTGCGAGATCGTCGAGTGTTTCGATTGTTGGAAAGACTTCCTGGGATAGTTTATTTATCATACAGTTATTTTATATCAACAAAATAGGGGATGCCACATAGCTAAAAAGTCTTTTTTTTGGGCAAAAAAAAGACTTCCGAAGAAGTCTTGATAAATATAATGTGGTGCCCGGGGCCGGAATGGGACCCTAACCAACCCCCCTCAAACCACCACAACCCCTCAGAAAGACAAAGTATTATTTAGGCTGGTATTGGCCTTTGGAAGGCTTTTAGGGTCCTTTAGTGGACTGTAGACCATACTGTAGACCAGAGAAGTCCTTCTTGACTTTAGTGGATGCCGGTATTATCATTGTTTGCAGTAACTATTGATGATTTTAGGGCCTGTTTAGGGTCCCATTCGGGCCCTGGGCACCACATTTCCCGCACAGGGTCCCCTACAGGTCATTGATAGCAAGCCTATTCAATTAAAGACCCTTGGAGGTGTAGACCACAGTGGTCTTATCCAGGGTCAGTGATCTTATTCATCCATTTATGCAAGATAGGTAGTTGATAGCCAGAGCCGTAACTTTCGCCTATAGATCTTTTGCTCCAACCGCCTATGCTATCAATAATGTCACTTGGACATTCTACGTTTCTCAGTCTGTCTCTTATTGAATGCCTAAATGAGTGAATAACAACATCTTTTTCAACATGTAACTTTAGCCATTTGTTTAATGCTGCACTGGCCGAGTTTGCATTACACACACCTGTTTTATTGTAACTTTGAAATAGATATTCACTCTCGCATGCCTGTATAGATTTCTTTGCTGCCCATAAAGAATAACCAACTAAAGGGATTTTTCTTTCACTCTGCTTAGTCTTAAGTCTTCTACAGCTATTAGGTTGAATAATTAGGTAAGGGTGGGCGCAATCAATAATAACGTCCGATGCTTTAAGTCCAGCAGCTTCACCAAGTCTCATGCCAGTATCGCTAATTAAAGCGACCATCCATCGCAACTCATCATTAATAGATTCACAAGCAAGCTGTATTTTATTAATAGTTTTAGGTGGTATTGGCTGGCATTCTAACGTGTCATCAAGATCAGGAATATAGGTTCCAAGAAATGGATTTGAAATATCAAGCCCCATCTCCTTGATTGATAAATTAACAATTGATTTGATAGAAGAAAACACTCTGCGTACAGAACTCGAAGCAAGACCTTTGCTTAATAAAGAATCTCGAAACTTTCCGGCATCAATAGAAGTTAGATCTGATAAATCTTTATTACCTAATACATCAATAACATATCCAGTATTCCGGTTTGCAACTTGATGAAATAGTTTTGGCTTGTTATGTCCTTTTAGCTTTAAGTACAAGTCTCGAGCTTGCTCTAAAGTGATATTGCTTTTATTCGTAAAGCTCTGTTCAGGGCTAGGAATGAGTGTTTTGGTTAATCGTGACACCCTGATTGATGACCAATACCCATCTAATTCATGTGTAAGTCGGTAAGAACCTGCTAAAGCAGATTTTTCAGACCGGGTATGCAAGCTCACAACAATCCTTTTAATGGGATGTTGGTCTTGCAAGTCCAAAGGAACTCTTCTAGAGTAGTAATATATACCGTTTCGCTGGTACATGTAGTGGTTTTCTATGGTCTGCACTGTGGTCTACACCTCCATGGTGTCTTATATTGAATAGTCTTAACTATCAATGACCTACAGTGGACCTGTGCGGGAAATATGGTGCCCCGGGCCGGAATTGAACCGGCACAGCCGTGAAGCCGCAGGATTTTAAGTCCTGTGTGTCTACCAATTTCACCACCAGGGCATGAATTGTGTAATTACTATAGACACATTAAAAAGAAGCAATTATATACTAAGCATTGGTAAAATTTGTGATTTTGTCTGTGTTGGATTCTATGGGTATTGTTAAACTAATTATTCTGGCAATGGTTATTTTTCTAGGTTTTAGCTTGTTTAAAAAATTTAGAAAACCAGTCAGTCATATCGATCAACAACCTTCTACTAATAAGATGCTGGCTTGTAGTGTTTGTAAAATGCACATCCCTGAAAATGAAGCGGTTATTCATAATGGTAAGGTTTATTGCTCAAAAGAGCACATGGAGTAGGGCGTGAAATTTTTATTAGATTTTTTTCCGATTGCTTTATTTTTCATTGTTTATAAAACGATGGGCTTGTACGCGGCTATTTACGCCATGATTGGTGCCACTGCGTTGCAAATGTTAATTACACGTTTTCAAACTGGTAAATTTGAAAAAACACATCTAATTACTTTTGGTTTGTTGGTGGTATTTGGTGGCATTACTCTGGCGATTAAAGATCCAGCCTTTATTATGTGGAAGGTTAGTGTTTTATATGTTGTATTTGCATTGGCATTAATACTAAGCATGTGGATTGGCGAAAAAACACTCTTGCAACGTATGCTTGGTAAGGAAATGAAACTGCCCGTACAAGTGTGGAATCAGCTCACTTGGTTTTGGGGGGTTGGTTTTAGTGGTATTGCATTGGTGAATGCCTATTATGTCGATATTGCACTAAGTACACGAAGTGCACTATTTAACACATCAACATTAGATTCTAAAGTCGAGTTAACTGAGATAGACTGTACATCAACCACGGTAGAGCAGCTTTGCCTTGCGGCTCAGCAAAGTGAAGAAGCTTGGGTTAATTTCAAATTATTTGGTACCATGGGGCTGACCTTTGTATTAATTATCATTACTGTCATTTTTATTTCTAAATATATTAAAGAGGATAAAGCATCATGAAACACACACCTTTGTATCAAGCACACATTGATGCTGGTGGAAAAATGGTTGATTTTGGTGGCTGGGAAATGCCACTTAATTACGGATCACAAATTGAAGAGCACCATCAAGTGCGCAATGATGTTGGTATGTTTGATGTCTCACACATGACCACTATTGATTTTAAAGGTGTAGAAGCTAAAAAATTCTTACAGACATTAATTGCAAATGACGTCGACAAATTAAAAACACAAGGTAAGGCGCTATACAGCTGTATGCTTAATGAAACTGGCGGTGTGGTGGATGATTTGATTGTCTATTATCAAGATGATGAAAATTATCGCATGGTGATTAATGCTGGTACCACAGAAAAAGACATTGCTTGGATTAATACCCAAGCCGAAGGTTTTGATGTGTCTGTTGAGCCCAAACTAGACTTAGCCATGATTGCTGTGCAAGGCCCGAATGCTCGTGAAAAGGTTTATGAAGCGATCCCCGGTGTTGAAGATGTTTGTGGCGAGTTAAAGCCATTTAACTCGGCAAGCCTTGGTGGATTATTTATCGCTCGTACCGGTTACACGGGTGAAGATGGTTTTGAGATTATGTTGCCAGAAAAATCGGCTGAATTTACTTGGAAGATGCTCATGGAAGTTGGGGTTAAGCCTTGTGGTTTAGGCGCACGTGATACTTTGCGCCTAGAAGCAGGTATGAGTTTATATGGTTCTGAAATGAATGATGAAGTATCACCACTTGAGGCAGCACTGACCTGGACAGTTGATCTAACTGATGAAGATAGACGTTTTGTCGGCCGTGACGCATTAGAAACGTTAAAAGACAAAGGCGCTAACAACACCATTGTTGGCTTGGTATTAGAAGGCAAAGGTGTGATTCGTGATCACCAAAAAGTGGTGACTAATAACGGTGAAGGCAAAGTAACGTCAGGTACCTTCTCACCAACTATGGGTAAAGCCATTGCGTTGGCCAGTGTGCCAAAAGGCTCAGAAGGATTGTGTGAAATCGAGATGCGAAACAAAATGGTTTCCGCTAAAATAGTCAAACCGCCATTTGTAAGAAATGGCAAAGTATTAGTATAGGAGAATAGCATGAGCGACGTAAGAGACGATAGACAATACACCGAAACCCACGAGTGGATTTTAGACAATGGCGATGGCACCTATACCATGGGTATTTCTGACCATGCTCAAGCCTTATTAGGCGATATGGTTTATGTTGAGCTACCAGTCGAAGGCGACGAAGCCTCTGCCGAAGACGAATTTTGCGTGGTTGAATCTGTAAAAGCGGCAAGTGGTGTTTACGCACCTGCTGATCTTGAAGTGGTCGAAGCCAATGAAGCACTAGATGATGAGCCAGAGTTGGTCAACTCAAGTTGTTATGATGATGGTTGGTTGGTTAAGTTTAAATCTGATGGCATTGATGGCCTGATGGATGCAGCGACTTATGCTGAAACATTAGACTAGCTCATTCCCATTGATTAACTCACTTGTTGCCTATAAAGGCAAAGCGGCACGTATTGCCGGGCAAAATACCCATAAATTCGAATTAGAATTTGCAGACGGATCAACCCGCAAAGTGCGAGAAAAAGATTTCCGCTTTATTCATTCTGAATTTACAAAAGTTAACGATAGCTGCACTCAAGCAGACATTGCCATACTGGATGATTTTCAAGAAGAAACTCTAACTCTGCAAGAAATCACCGAATGGTTGTTTGATGAGTACACCGCACAAAGTGCTTGGTGCACTTGTGTATTGGTTGAAGATGGGCTGTATTTTTACTGGCAAAAAGATAAAATTTATGTACGTCCAACTGAGCAAGTCGCTAGTATTCAAACCAAACGTGACGCTGAGGCGCTAGAAGCAAAAACATTGGCACATTGTGTTGATAACATCGCCAACAACATCTTTGATGAGCAAGATTTGGCCTACATTCAAGACATTGAAAAAGTCGCACTCAATCAGTCTAAACATGCCAAAATACTCGCTCATATCGGCGTAGAAAATACACCCGAAGCAGCTTATAAATTGTTATTAAGGCTCAAATATTTTGAGCAAACGTTTAATCCGTATCCTGCACGTCATGGTATTCCTAATGATGTGGATATCGACGCTGAGATGGCTGAAGTTGAGCGCATTGATCTAACTCATTTAAATAGTTATGCAATTGACAATGATGATTCGAATGATGCTGACGATGCCATTAGTGTTGATGGTGATAAAATCTGGATTCATATTGCTGATGTATCGTCTATCGTTGCGCCGGGTTCTGAGCTAGATTTATACGCCCAAGAAAGAGCTTCTAATCTATATTTGCCAGACCAAATTCTGCATATGTTGCCAACTTCGATTACTAAGTTGTGCGCATTGGGCCTCAGTGAAACTTCACCGGCTTTATCAATTGGATTTGTACTGGCAGGCAAAGAAATGCAAGCCATTGAAGTGGTTCACAGCACCATCAAGGTAACCAATATTAGTTACGATGACGCTGATAAAATTTTAGAATCTAATGAAGATTTAGCAAAAATACAAACTTTGGTAGAGTTGCACAGACAATACCGAGACAGCAATGGCTCTATTAGTTTGAGTTTGCCTAGAGTAGACGTAAGGTTTAAAGAAGGGCAAATAAAAATTTCAGATCAGGCCAGTAGCCCTTCGCGAGAGTTGGTAGCTGAAATGATGATTATGGCAGGTAGGGTAATTGCGCTGTTTGCACAAGACAATGATATTGTCATGCCGTATGCTATTCAAGATGAGGGTGAGTTCCCTCAAGAAATATTAGACAATAAAGACAACCTCACCATATCCGAATCATTTGCTGCTACTAAGTGCTTTAAGCGTTCAGCTACCTCTACCAAGCCATTACTACATTATGGCTTAGGACTTGATGCTTATCTTCGAGTCACCAGTCCACTTAGACGATATTTTGATCTATTAGCACACCAGCAATTATCAAACTTTATTTTGGGTAAACCAACCCTTGAAAAAGAACGTGTTAAAGAGATTATTGGTATCACCAATGCGGCAATGCCTGATATTGGCAAAACCACACGCGCCAGTAATGACCACTATAAGTGCTTGTATTTAATTCAAAATCCTAATTGGCAGAGTGAAGGTGTTGTGGTTGACACACGTGGCGACAAGGCATTATTCATGATTCCTGAAGTTGGTATGATGACGCAAATCAAGTTTAAAACTTTGCCTGAGCGAGATGAAAAAGTAATGCTTAAGGTAGGCAGTGTCAATCTGGTTGATCGATTAGTGAATTTCAAGCCAGCTTAATTCACCATCAAGCTTGATGGCGTTGCCTGTATCGGCTGTCCAATCCCCTAAAACATAACGAGTAAATCTTTCCCCAACATGGGTGTTGAGGCGATGTGTATGTCCATGTATTACGTCAGCATCAGGATATTGCTGCATAAAGTCAGCAACAGATTTTTGGTTGACATCCATAATTTCACGAGATTTATATTGTTGTGCTTCGACGCTTTTTTTGCGCAATTGGCCCACAAACTTTAATCGTAATTGCTTAGGCAGATGGGTAAAGATAAAAGTAGTGATCGGATTACGCAACACCTTTTTTAATTTTTGATAGTTAACATCATCAGTGCATAACGAATCACCATGTATCAGTACGTATTTTTTATCATGATGTGATAATACATAAGGCTCATTAATTAACTTAGCCCCCGATTGTTTTTCAAAATCAGCACCAATCAGAAAATCACGATTGCCATCCATGACAAACACATCAGTTGTTGAGCTGAGTTGTTTTAAAGCTTGAATTACATCTTGGTAAGCGTTGTTGGATATGTCGTCCCCTAGCCAAGTGTTAAACAAGTCCCCTAGAATAAAAAGCTGATCAACTTGGGAGGCTTGCTCTTGGCAAAATTTGACAAATAGATTGGTTTTATCCACCTCGCCTGCGACAAGGTGTAAGTCCGCAATAAGTAGCGAACTAGGCATCGTTATTGAACGTATGCTTTAGTAATAATGACAGCGTCATTTGGCACGTCCGCTTGACCACTTTGGGTACCCGTGGCAACTAAGTCGATTTTATCCACCACGTCTTGTCCTTCAGCCACTTAGATCGGAAGAGCACACGTCTGAACTCCAGTCACAAGCCTATCTCGTATGCCGTCTTCTGCTTGAAAAAAAAAAATATAATAAAATAATACAAAAAAATAAAAAAAAAAAAACATAATACCACAAGAACGTTCGTCGCCACCGTATGTCCACCACATCTCCACAGCCCGCTCCACTGCA
>CALCCK010000032.1 GCA_937899995.1 uncultured Gammaproteobacteria bacterium | reverse complement strand
GGGTGCTTTGTGTGATTGTTTATGAGGGCAGGGGAAGTGATGTTGGTAGTGTACGTGTTTTGTGGGAGTTTTTTTTTTTTCAAGCAGAAGACGGCATACGAGTTAGGCTTGTGACTGGAGTTCAGACGTGTGCTCTTCCGATCTTTCAGCTTTTGACCAGGTTTCAACCGCCATAGCAGTATCGTATTCTTTGTCTTGCGTGTCCCAGGTAAAACCAGTTTTCATAAGGCAGTTTGAACATTAGGCTGTCTGGCTAAGAATACATCTTCACCAGTATCTTGTGCACCTTTTAAAAACTTAGCAATACCAACCCTCATGTCGTAACCTAAAGCACGACAGACCATACCCAGAGATGAAGAAGATTTGCCCTTGCCGTTGCCAGTTAACAATACGATAATGCCTTTATCAATGTTGGCCTCTTCTATACGTGAATCAATATGCGCTTTCTTGCGCTGCATGCGAGCCTTGTATTGATCATCAGACACGGCTTTGTTTTAGTTTTTCTGAGTAGAAAAGTAAGGGATAAAAGAATAACGATGATTAAGCGTAAATACAATTGATACAGCAATCATCCAATAGAATACATAGCCCATTTCTACTGGCGCCCATTTTAGTGCGTAAGCTCCAAAACCTGCCCATGATGCGCTAGTGAAAGCATAGTAACTAAGTGTTGCCAATAACCACTCAGCACTGGCAGCAATGATAAGCACAATTGCAACTTTTAAAAGTTGCTGGAATGAATCAATATTTAATGAATCAACATATCGACCACCTAAGTACATGAATAAATAAGCAATTGGGAGGACGCTATAAGCAGGTGTAATGCAATTGGCGCTAATGCCTTGATAGACGATTGCGTAGTTATCAACTGCTATTGCAACAACAATAAGCAGAGTAGGAACCATCCAATGGCGCAAATAAACACCAGCAATAAATAAAGCAGGCAGAGTGAAATCAGGCAAATGAATAATGGTATCTAAACCATGACCACGCGTTAAAATTATTAAGGCAAGCATGATAATAACCGCCCAAATAGTTCTCATATTGTTAATTCTATTTGTCATAATTTTTCCTTATTAATGCTCTCATAGTTAGTCATTATAAGCACTACTCCATGGGTGCAGAGTGCGTTTAGAATTTATAATGCAGACCCACCTCTATCACTCTTCCTGGTTGGATGTATCTATAACCATCACCACCAGAAATCTCATAGTCTTTATCGGTAGCATTTTTGATATTAAATGACACTTTAGTGTTGTCGTTAATATTGTATCCAGTTGACAGATTAAGTAAAGTATAGCCGCTCACTTCTTCACCATTAGAAATGAAACTAGAAGATTTTTTAATTACTTGTGCTCTTGAATTAAATTTACCATATTGTTTATTAATAGTTAAGTTTGTTATATTTTTTGGTCTTTTGGCAGCTTGTGTAGTGGCATCATTTATTCTGCTTTTAGTATATATATGTCCAAAATTAATACTATATTCGGCAATATTGATATTAGTAGATATATCAACACCTTCAGCTAAATAAATATCTTGGTTGACCAGTGGCCACCCACCTATCGCATTTTTTGTTTTTGTTTTGAATAAATTAATAGCTGATACACCCCAGTCATGGGTTTTCTCTAAGCCTATTTCAGTACTTTTAGAGGTCTCTGGTTTTAGGTTAGGGTTTTCACCACCCCAATAATCAAGTAAGTACGGTAATGACGGGGCATTAAAAGCTGTTGCGTAACTACTTGTTAATTTAATATCATTATCAAGGTATTTAGCGGCACCTAAATTGTAAACTATTTCATTACCAAATTTACTGTGTCTAATATAACGAGCGCCTGTATTAATATCAATACTCTTAATATTTTTTTGCCAGTTTATAAATATATTTTCACTTGTTAGTTTTTGATTTTTTGTAGTATTTTCATCTTTAATCTGTGACAGGCCTATATTAAGTAAGGCTTCATCGATTTTAATATCATTAAGAATAGATATAGTTGTACTTTTGTGTCTATCACCAGGTGTACCAGCACCAGTACCAGTATCCCTGTTATTTTTAGTTTGAGAAAATGATAATTTAGTTTTCCAAGTATCACTAAATTCCTTATTTGCGTTAACTGTTATTTTATTGAATTTTCTATCTCCTAGTTTGTCCGGAGCGCCCGCATCATCGTATTCAGTTTTATTTCTAGCTTCTAAATAACTAATATCAAACCTTTCGTTTCCAGCTTTAATTTGTGTGGTGCGATTACTAATACCATCTTTCTCACCAGTTTGATCGTCAGTTCTTGCGTTAATGCCATCTGTTGTATAGTTATTGTGGGTAAATCTTACATAACCATCTTTGTCACCATCACTTACTGACAATGCGAAGGTTTTAGAATTGTTTGTACCAAATTTAGTGCTTATTGTTGCATCTATTCCATTAGCACCTTTTTTGGTGGTTATTGAGATAACACCTGCTGTTGCAGATGAGCCATATAAAACAGAGCCTGAACCTTTAACAATTTCTACTTTTTCAATATCATTCAGTGAAATACTTGTTAACCCATATTCAATTGCACCTTTGCCAGAATTTACTGGATTCATTTTGATACCATCCACTAAAACTAAAACATGGTGTGAATCACCACCGCGCATATATATAGCTGGAACATTACCTTGTGCGTAAAATAATCCAACACTTGGCACAGTGCCTAAAAAATCTAAAAAAGTATTAGCACCAGTTACTGCAATATCTTCCGCATCAAAAGTTAACGTAGAGGCGATAGAGCCAATCACTGGTGTATCTGTTCTATATTCAGTGTTTAGGTAGATAGGAATAGGGCCTAATACCGCATTGGTCACTGTGGTAAAAGTTAGCGCTGAAACAGCAGCTACAAAAGAAAGTTGTTTAATATTCATGATTGCTCCGTTAATCATATTAACGAGCGCGAGAAAGAGATACATAAAATGTATTTCTATTACTCACCACCCATCGTAGTTGTTAATTTGTTATTTGAATATGTATCGGACTTTACCGTTGCGAGGGCAGTGTTAGAATTTAACTAACTTCCAGTTATTCAAAACAGCAGTAATTATACTTTAATAAGTATGAAATAGCTATTATCGGGTAAAATCTTTGACTTCATATGATTAATTAGGAGTAAGTGAAGATGAGTCAAGTTTACAATTTTAGTGCTGGCCCTGCAATGCTGCCAAGGCAGGTTATAAAACTATTGCAAGAGGAGTTACTAGAATATGGCAACGCCAAAGCATCAATTATGGAAATCTCTCACCGTGGCGCTGATTTTATAGAGATGGCGCAAAAATCAGAGCAAGATCTTAGAGACTTGATGAATATTCCTGATAACTACAAAGTTTTGTTTTTACAAGGTGGTGCATCGGCGCAATTTTCTATGGTGCCAATTAACTTGCTTCGTGGTAAAACTAAAGCAAACTACGCACATTCAGGTCATTGGTCAAAGAAAGCAATTGCGGAAGGGCAGCGTTACTGTGATGTGAATATTTGTACCGATAGTTCGGGCAATAAGTACACCAATATTGATGATTTCTCAAACTGGAATATTGATGTTGATGGTGCGTATCTTCACTACACGCCGAATGAAACTATTGCCGGCCTAGAATTTGATTATATTCCAGAAGTCGACATGCCATTAGTGGCAGATATGTCTTCAACCATTTTATCACGTGAGATTGATGTATCAAAATATGGTGTAATCTATGCGGGTGCACAAAAGAACATTGGTATTTCTGGTTTAACCATTGTCATTGTTAGAGATGATTTAATTGGTAATGTGGTTGCTAATCAGCCAATCTTATTTGACTATGCAACACAAGTAAATTACGATTCAATGTATAACACACCATCAACTTATTCTTGGTATGTAGCAAGTCGTGTATTTGAATGGTTAAAAGAGCAAGGCGGCTTAAGTGCAATGGCCAAGATTAATGAAACTAAGGCAAAAACGCTTTATGATGCGATTGATAGCTCTGATTTTTATTCAAATCCAGTAACGGAAAAATACCGCTCATGGATGAACGTGCCGTTCTTATTAGCAAATGAAGAGCTAAATGGTTTGTTCTTAGAGAAGTCAGCAGCGCAGAATCTAATCACATTAAAAGGTCATCGCTCAGTGGGCGGTATGCGCGCCAGTATTTACAATGCAATGCCTCAGGCCGCTATTGATTCATTGGTTGGTTTTATGAAAGATTTTGAAAAGGAAAATGCATAATGGTTAAGGTACTAACACTCAATAATATTTCACCTGTTGGTTTAGAAAAATTACCAAGAGAGAATTATGAAGTTGCTTCTGAAGTAACAAATCCTGATGTGATATTGGTACGTAGTGCCAAAATGCATGACATGGAAATTGGCGATAATTTAAAAGCAGTAGGCCGTGCAGGTGCGGGTGTTAACAATATTCCACTAGATAAAATGAGTGAGAAGGGTGTGGTGGTTTTCAATGCACCAGGTGCAAATGCAAACGCAGTAAAAGAACTGGTGATTAGCTCTATGTTGCTGTCTAGTCGTAATATTTGCCAAGCTTGGCATTATGTTAACAACTTACCACTTGATAACTTAAAAACTGCGATTGAAGATGGCAAGAAGAATTATGCTGGTTCAGAATTACCAGGTAAGACGCTCGGCATTGTTGGTCTAGGTGCAATTGGTGTACAAATTGCCAATGCAGCACACGCACTTGGTATGAAAGTTATTGGCTTTGATCCATCAATCACCATTAAAAGCGCTTGGAAATTATCTGCAGACGTTGAACAAGCGTTGAGTGTGGATGAGTTATTCTCACAAAGTGATTTTGTTTCATTCCATGTGCCATTAGTTGAAGGTACTAAGAATTTATTGAATGAAGAGCGTATTGCTTTGTTACCAGCGGGTGCAACCATTTTAAACTTTGCCCGTGATGGCATTATTGATGAAGATGCATTAATTACAGCGCTTGATGCTGGCAAGGTGAAATACTATGTAACAGACTTTCCAATTGATGATAAGAAAAATCACGAGCGCGTGATTGCACTACCTCATTTAGGCGCATCAACAGTTGAAGCAGAAGATAATTGTGCGATTATGGTCGCAAACCAAATTAAGGATTATCTTGAAAATGGTAATATTTTGAATTCGGTAAATTTCCCAGAAGCAAGAATGCCTAGAGCAGGCAAAGAGCGCTTGGCAATTACACACCAAAATATTCCAAATATGGTGGGTCAAATTTCAACAGTTATTGCAGATGCAGGTGCTAATATTGTTGATATGTTGAATAAATCAAGAGACGAAGTTGCCTATACTTTAATCGACCTAGAAAGCGAAATTTCTGATACAGTAATCGATAATTTAAAACAGATTGAAGGCATACTTACGGTAAGAGGTCTTTAGACAATAAATGGCTAAAAAAACACTGGATGAACTAAGGGTTGAAATTGATGAGCTGGATATAGAGATCCAGTCACTCATCGGCGCTCGTGCTCAGCTTGCCTCAGCCGTAGCAAAGGTTAAAAAATCTTCAGAGGATCAAAGTGTTTTTTATCGCCCTGAACGTGAAGCTCAAGTGTTACGTAAGATTATTGATCGTAACGATAATTTACTTAAAGATAAAGATATGGCGCACATTTTCCGCGAGATTATGTCAGCATGCCTTGCCCTAGAGCAGCCACTTAACATCGCTTATTTAGGTCCTGAAGGCACCTTTACACAAGAAGCAGCGTTGAAGCATTTCGGCCATGCGGTGTCAACTCTTGATTGTGGCAGTATTGATGAAATTTTCCATCAAGTTGAAAAAGGCAATGCGCATTATGGCGTTGTACCGATTGAAAATTCTTCAAATGGTGTGATTGGTGGTACGGTAGATATGCTGTACTCTCAAGGACTAAAAATTTGTGGTGAAGTTGAAATTTCGATTCAGCATCAATTAATGATGGCAGATCAATCGCAAGAGATTAAGGCAATTTATGCACATCAACAAGCGCTTGATCAGTGTCAACGCTGGCTGAGTAACCATTACCCAAATGCTGACCTCAAGCCGGTGGCATCCAATGCTTTGGCGGCGAGGCTGGTTAAAGATGAACCACATGCGGCAGCGATTGCATCAGAGGCAGCCCTCAGTCTGTACGGATTAGATCGAGTAGCTAAAAATATTGAAGATAAAACTGGCAATGTCACACGCTTCTTAGTGTTAGCTAATGAAGAAGTTGCACCTTCAGGTAAAGACAAAACATCAATTTTAGTGGTTACTAAACATGAGTCTGGCGCTTTAGTAGATTTGCTTGCGCCTTTCAAAGAGCAAGATATTAATATCTTGCAATTGGCACGCCATCCAATTCCTGGTGTGAAATGGGAATATTTATTTCTGATTGATATTGAAGGTCATCAACAAGAAATACAAGTGCAAACTGCATTAGAAAAAGTTGCCGATACAGTGCTAAAAGTTGATATTTTAGGTTCTTATCCAGTCGCTGTTTTATGAGTGTTTGTGAGTCCATTCTATCCCTGAGTCCATATCAGGGAGGTAAGCCTATTAGTGAGTTACAGCGCGAGTTGGGCTTAGATCAGGTGGTTAAACTTGCCAGTAATGAAAACCCTTTGGGTCCAGGGCCCAAGGCGTTAGAAGCGATACAATTAGCCAGCAGTGAAATTAGCCGATATCCAGATGGTAATGGCTTTGAACTTAAACGGGCGATTGCTGCGCATTTATCGGTTACAGCTGATGGCATTACCTTGGGTAATGGTTCAAATGATATTTTAGAATTGGTTGCTAGAGCTTACGTGTGCCAGGCAAAAGACGAGGTAGTTTTTTCACAGTTTGCTTTTGTGGTTTATCCGTTGGTCACTCAGGCTTTAGGTGCAACAGCGATTGTGACACCCGCTAATGGTTTTGGCCATGATTTAGACGCAATGCTTGCATCAATTACGGATAATACAAAGCTAATTTTTGTTGCGAACCCGAATAACCCAACAGGCACACTACTGAGCGATGATGCGATTTATGCGTTTCTATCCAAGGTACCGAGTTCGGTCATTGTGGTGCTAGACCAAGCTTATTTTGAGTATTTAGAAGTGACGGATAATGCGATCACCTGGTTAGCTGAATTTGATAATTTAATTATTACTCGTACATTTTCTAAAGCTTATGGTTTGGCTGGTTTAAGAGTAGGTTATTCTATTTCTAACTCTGAAATTGCAGATTATTTAAATCGTATTCGTCAGCCGTTTAATGTCAATCATATTGCTCAGAGTGCTGCGACAGCTGCAATTACTGATGAGGCATTTTTGGTTAGATCAGTGATTGCAAATAAAAACGGCTTATTGCAACTCTCACTAGGGTTTGAACGTTTAGGCTTATCTTACATTCCATCACATGCGAACTTTATTGCAGTGAAAGTAGCAGATGCTGACACAACTTATCAAAAATTATTAGAAAAAGGCTTTATTGTGCGTCCTGTTGAGATGAAGGGTTACTTGCGAGTTTCAGTAGGCACTCGAAACGAGAATGAAGCATTTCTTGATGCGTTAAAATCAGTCTTATGATAGATAAAATTTGCATCATCGGTGTTGGATTAATTGGCGGCTCATTTGCTGCAGGATTAAAACAATCTAACCAAGTACAAACCATTGTTGGTTTTGGTCGTAATGAAGATAATTTGATCAAGGCCAAATCATTAAATGTAATTGATGAATACAGCTTGGATATTGCAACTGCATTAAAAGGGGTAGATTTGGTGTTAATCGCCACACCTGTAGATAGTTTTGGCGCTGTTTTAGAGCTTATCAAACCACATATTACTGATTTAGTGATTATTTCAGATGTGGGTAGTACTAAAGGTAGCGTGGTGAGTATTGCTAAATCTATATTTGGCAAAGTACCCGCAAGATTCATCCCTGCACATCCGATTGCAGGCAAAGAAAAGAGTGGTGTAGAGGCTAGTGATAGCGCATTATTTTATAATAAACGCGTTATTCTAACACCAGAAGAAAACGCTGATAAATCAGCGATAGAGAAGGTGTCGGGACTATGGAAAATATTAGGCGCACAGGTGGAAATAATGACATATAAAAAACACGATGACTTACTGGCAATGACATCACACCTGCCACATATGCTGGCGTTTGGATTGATGGATTATTTGATTGAAAGCAATCCTGATGCATGTGATTATGCTGCTGGTGGATTTAAAGATTTCTCACGTATTGCCTCATCTGATGCAACAATGTGGCGTGATATTTGTCTAAACAATTCAGTAGATATTGTTAAGCACATTCAAGGCTACCAGCAAGCGTTAGACAAGCTGTCAGATTTGGTTAAAAACAAAGAATCAGACGCATTACATAAATTATTCTCAGAGGCAAAATCTGCACGAGATGAATGGATTAAAGATTAAGGTATGAGTAAATTTATTGCTCAACCGGCACATTCATTATCAGGTCAATTAAAAGTACCTGGTGATAAGTCAATCTCCCATCGCTCTATTATGCTGGGCTCGCTTGCCAAAGGCGTTACTAAAGTCACTGGCTTTTTAGAAGGTGAAGATGCACTGTCTACTCTAAAAGCATTCCAAGCAATGGGTGTGAAAATTGAGCGTAAAGGTGATAATGTGACGATTCATGGTGTTGGTATCAATGGTTTAAAAAAACCTCTAAAACCACTTGATTTGGGTAACTCCGGTACTTCGATACGACTAATGTTAGGCATTTTGGCCGCACAAGATTTTGATTGCGAATTGATTGGTGATGAGTCCTTATCAAAGCGTCCAATGGGTAGGGTAATCAACCCACTTACCGAGATGGGTGCAAAAATTGACAGTAATGATGGCAAACCACCGCTTAAAATTACTGGTGGTCAGCTACTCAAAGGCATTCATTATGATTTACCAGTGGCTTCTGCACAAGTTAAATCTTGCGTATTGTTGGCAGGGTTGTACGCACAGGGTGACACTTGTGTCACTGAGCCTGCACCTACCCGTGATCATACCGAGCGCATGTTAAAAGGCTTAGGTTACGATGTACGTGTGAATGATAACCAAATGTGCTTAACGGGTGGTGGAGACTTAACAGCCACTGAGATTCAAGTACCAAGTGATATATCTTCTTCTGCATTTTTTATGGTGGCAGCGGCTATCGCGCCAAAAGCTGACATTACTTTAACCGGTGTTAATGTCAATCCAACTCGTACCGGTGTGATTGATATCTTAAAGCTTATGGGTGCAAACCTTAGCTTGTCAAATGAACGTGAAATTGGCGGTGAATTGTTAGCCGACATTCGTATTCAATCGTCCGAGCTAAAAGGCATTCACATTCCAGAATCATTAGTACCACTAGCAATTGACGAGTTTCCAGCGGTATTTATTGCGGCGAGTTGTGCACAAGGTGAAACTGTATTAACGGGTGCAAGAGAGCTCAGGGTGAAGGAGTCTGACCGTATTCAAGTGATGGCAGATGGACTAACTATCTTAGGCATTGAAAATGAAGTATTAGAAGACGGTATTAAAATCCAAGGTGGTACGTTTCAAAAGCCAACTCAAATGATTGAATCACATCATGACCATCGTATCTCTATGTCATTTGCAGTGGCATCTATAAGATGTGATTATCCAATTGAAATTAATGGTGTGGATAATGTAAAGACTTCATTTCCTAACTTTGTTGCACTGGCTAATAGTGTCGGCATGGATATTACTGAAGTTTGAACAAATAATTACAAGATATTAAAAAAAAGGCGCTCATTGAGCGCCTTTTTTAATTTTAAGGATTAGAGCTTAGTAACCGCCCTTACGTTTTGTTTCAGGAAGGCCTGCAATTTTACCTGCTTGCTTGGCAGGACCTTTAGGGAATAGAGTATATAGCTCTTTAGTGGTTAATTTACCATCCCAGTCAGCTTTTAAACCTTTAACCATATTGCGTTCATTAGGTTGGTTGGCGTTATTATTGACATACTCCTCACGCAAGAAGTTAATTAGTTTAAAGCTCTCATCAGTAAGGTTAACTTCTTCTTCTTTTGCAAGTTCGTGAGCAATATCTTCGTTCCATGCGTTAAGGTCTACCAAGTAACCGTGTCCATCTCTTTCTAAATCAGCTAATGCCATCTAACTTTCTCCAATATAAAATTAATAAAAAGAAATTATTATATAATAACTTTTTTTATAATTGCCCACTATTTTGTTATGACTATTGAAAATGCATCACCTTTCTTTGCGTGGGACGTTTCTTCTTACTTGGCTTTATTTTTAATTATCGCCTTTATTATTGTTTTGGTTGACGTTTTGTTTGGAAAAGAATCAACTGAATTAATAGAAACATCTAAAAAGAAATCTTTTATTGGTAAGTGGTTTTATTTTGTTTGTTTTTTAAGGTTTAACAAATCAGAAAAATATCTTAATCGACCTAAACTAGTGCAATGGTCAGCTGAATTCTATCCTGTTTTATTGTTGGTATTTTTATTAAGGGGTTTTATGGTTGAACCATTTAGAATCCCATCAAACTCAATGATGCCAACCCTGTTAACAGGTGATTTTATTTTGGTAAGTAAATTTGATTACGGCATTAGCTTACCAGTACTTAATAAAAAAATCGTAGAATTTAAAAAACCAGAACGCGGTGATGTTATTGTTTTTAGGTATCCAAATTATGAAAAAAATTCAGTTTATAAGGGAGCTGATTTTATTAAACGTGTGGTTGCCCTTCCAGGCGACACTATTAATTATTCATCAGACCATCTTCGCGTTAATGGTGAAAATATTGCTTATAAAGACTTAGGCCTTTACCAAGGTGTCGAGTCAGGCATTCAAATGACAGATTTTAAGCATAAACGTGAATTATTAGATAATAATCCACATGATATTTTACTAGATCCAAATGGACATTCTAGAGGTGTAAAGGCAACAGTGCCAGCAGGGCATTACTTTGTGATGGGTGATAACCGTGCCCGTAGTAGTGATTCTAGATTTTGGGGCTTTGTGCCAGAAGAATATATTATTGGTAAAGCTTTCGGTATTTGGATGCACTATGACGATACACTCAAGTTAGACCGAATTGGTGGGTTTGACTAGCAATATATACCTAAAGGAAGAGTCCTTGGGGCGGCAATCTTCTATGAAGGGGTTGGTTATTATTTAATATGATTAAGAATATTGTCTAATTCATCAGCCGATGAATAATGAATAATAATCTTACCTTTATCGTTATTTTGCTTGATTTCAGTTTTAGAATTTAACTTTTTACTAAGAGATTGCATTAATGATGCAATATGAGGATCGACCTCGGTGTATTTTTTTGGTTTTGGATTTAATACACGTTTAACCAGCTCTTCCGTTTGACGGACCGATAAAGAGCGCTGAATAACTTGATTAGCAACATCGAATTGCTGGTCTTCTTTAAGGGGTAACAATGCACGTGCATGGCCCATCTCAATTTTGCGACTACCCAGCAGTTGTTTAACTGATTCATTAAGTTGTAATAAACGAATTAAATTACTCACCGCAGAGCGAGAGCGACCTACAACTTGTGAAATTTCTTCGTGTGTCATTTTAAAATCTTCAATCAATTTTTGTAGTGCTTTTGCCTCTTCGAGTGGTGTGAGAGACTCACGTTGAATGTTTTCAATAAGGCCAATCGCCAAAGCCACCTGATCATCAATTTCACGAACAATAACCGGGACTTCATCTAAGCCTGCAATTTTGGCTGCACGCCAACGCCTTTCACCGGCAATGATTTCGTATTTATCATAAGTGATTTTACGAACAACCAGCGGCTGAATAACACCTTGAGAGGTAATTGAATTAGCAAGCTCGTTAAGTGTGTCAGGGTCAATATTGTCTCTAGGCTGAAATTTACCACGCTGTAGCGTATTAATACTTAATACTTTAAAGTTGTTGTCAGAGCTGGATCGATTGCCTACCGAGGTAACTTGCCCCAGTAATATATCTAATCCACGACCTAATTTTGAAATTTTTGCCATTTTAATTTATTGATGTTTTTCTAATTACTTCACTTGCTAAAGAAACATATGAAATTGCCCCTTTGGATGATCTGGCGTAATTAATTACCGCCTGACCGAAACTTGGTGCTTCAGCCAATTTTACATTTCTAGGGATGATTGTTTTAAATACTTTGTGTGAAAAATACTGTAATAATTGAATCGATACTTCATTGGATAGGTTGTTGCGCGTATCAAACATAGTGCGGATAATGCCAGTGATATCCAGATCAGGGTTGGTGGTGGCTTGAATCTTTTCAATAGTTTGCATTAGCGCAGTTAAACCTTCTAAGGCGTAGTACTCACATTGCATTGGGATAATAATGCCGTTAGATGCAGTAAAGGCATTAATCGTTAGCATGTTAAGTGAAGGCGGGCAATCGATTATCACGTAATCGTATTTATCTTCAACTTTGGCAATGGCTTGTTTTAATTTATATTCAGATTTTTCACATTTGAGTAGAGTGATCTCTGCAGCAATTAAATCGGTATTAGAAGGTAGTACATCAATCTCAATACCAGGGGCATGTACGGTTGCTTCATCAATACTACATTCATCTAATAATAATTCACAAACGGAATTTTCTAAGCTGTATTTATCAACACCACAACCCATTGTAGCATTACCTTGAGGGTCGATATCAATCAGTAATACACGTTTTTTAATGGCTTTTAAAGCGGCACTTAGATTGACAGCAGTGGTGGTTTTACCCACGCCGCCTTTTTGATTTGCAACCGATAGAACAACAGCCATCTTATTGGTTTAGTACAGTCAGTGCTTTTAATAGATTTGTAGCTTCATGTACAAAATAATCTTTTTTGAGTTTTTCAATTGCTTTTTTATCTTCTTCGACTTTTTTATCCTCTTGTGCTGTGATAATTTCTTCAGGAGATAATTGCGATGGGTCTTGATCTTCGACTTCTAAGTGACCACTCAAGTCACTTTCTTTAGTATCTCCAAGCACACTTTTTTCTTTTTCATTTTCAAGGCTAATATTTTTCAAAGCGATGTCTGGCTCAATGCCTTTGGCTTGGATAGAGCGACCCAATGGCGTGTAATAACGCGCTGTGGTGACTTTAAGGCCATATCCCCCCTCAAGTTCAATAATGGTCTGAACAGAGCCTTTGCCAAATGAAGTACTACCCATAATGATGGCACGTTTGTGATCTTGCAACGCGCCAGCAACAATTTCTGAAGCTGAAGCCGAGCCTTCGTTAATCAGTACGACAATAGGAGAGTCAAGCATAATATCCCCAGGGCTGGTCTTGAATTTTAGATTTGAGCTTGGAATACGACCTTCGGTATAAACTACTAAGCCTTTTTTATCAATGAATAAGTTAGCCACATCAACTGCACCTTCCAGTATTCCACCGGGGTTATTTCTCAAGTCCAACACAAGTGATTCAAGGTAACGATCATTTTCTTTAACCAGTCGATCTAATGTTTCTTTTAACAGTCTTGCTGTTGGATTTTGAAAGCTAGAGATGCGAATATAGCCAATGTCTTTTTCTAACAAATAGCCTTTAACTGAAGTAATGGTGATAATTTCACGTGTAATGTTAACAATAAAAGGTTTTTTATCCTTGCGCACAATTGTAAGCTGGATATCTGTACCAGGATCACCACGCATGAGCTTAACTCCATCTTCGAGTGTCATGCCACGTACAGGCTTGCCATCAATTTTAACAATTAAATCTCCTGCTTGAATACCTGCTCGATAAGCAGGCGTATCGTCGATAGGGGAAATGACTTGAATAGTGTCATCCTTCATGCCAATAACAATGCCTAATCCACCAAATTTACCTGATGCACTTTCCATTAAGTCCTTTTGCTCTTTGGGTTTTAAATAATCTGAATGAGGATCAAGCCCTGTCACCATGCCTTTAATCGCATCATCAAACAGATCTTTGTTTGTAGCCTCATCGACATACAAATGTTTGATATGGCTAAATACTTTGCTAAATAATTCAAAGTCTTTGAAAAATTTTTCTACCTTTTCTTTTTCAGCAGTGGTCTGTGCGTAAACAGTAGAAACAGTAGAAACAGTAGAAACAGTGTAAATAAGTACTAGAAATAAGAGAGGCTTAAGAGAGCGAAAGAAAGTCATAATATAATTGTTTACTTATAAGAAGTTTAAATATAATACCGTGTAACATGAGTATCAGTTAATTTGAATTTTACTTGGTTTTGTTTTTAGATATTGGAGAAAAAATGAGAAGATTGAATGTAATTTTATTAGCGTTAACATTATTCATATCGCAAACATTACTTGCGAATGAGTCAGGGGTGATTTCAGATGTTAATGAGCCAGCAGTAGAGGCAACAGAGCAAGGTCCTGTTGAAGTAATACAATCGACCATTATTAAACTCAACCAATTAACTGCAGCAGTTAATTATTCTCCACAGTTAGCAAGTGCTTTAGTTGATCAAGAAATTGCACCATTATTTGATTTTGATTATATTTCTAATGAGGTTCTACTGGTTATAGTAGCCAATTTAGGGGAAAAAGAAAAAGCCTATTTTTCTACAAAATTAAAACAAAATATCATTACAACGTTAATGTCGAGATTGGCCCAATCACAATCAGCATCGTTACGTTTTATCTCGGCAAGGCCAATAATGGGTGGTGCGATTGCAGTGCAGCTTCAGGTGAATGGCTACTCTCGATTTGGTCTTAATATTGATCTTTTGTTCCACCAAAGTAAAGAAAGAAAATGGCAAATTTTTGACATTGTCCTTAATAGAGACAGTTTGATTAATTATTATCAAAGAATGGTGTCAATTAAAACAAGAAGATATGGAGTTTATGGTATGTTAGGCAGAATTTAATTGAAATTACAAAGATAAGGAACCCCGCAATAATGAGTAAGATTAATTTATTAGAAAAAGATGAAGATATTGAAAAAGCAACCAGAGCTTTAAAAGCAATGGCACATCCATTACGTTTAAAGATTTTATGTGCGCTGGCAGATACAGAGCTACCTGTACTTGAAATTGTTAAGCAAGTAGGCTCCTCTCAGTCTAATATTTCACAGCATATTGATATTCTTAGAACTAAAAATATTCTTGAGTCTCGGCGTGAAGGCAACAAAATTATATGCAAAGTTAAAGATGCAAAAATTTTGAAATTAGTTGCCAATATGAAAGATGTTTTTTGCTCTTCTAAAGACTAATCAAAATAATCAAAACTTTAACGACTACTTGTACGATTGAACCTTCTCTCTTAGCGTGTAATCATAAGAGATTGTCACGTGAATCCAACTGACATCCTTCCATACATAAAGCATATAGTTCTGAACCATCTCTCTATGTAGTTTGTCAAACTGCCTTATATTAATTGGCTTGCCTGTATTGTCTAGGATGTTCTTAGCTTTAAAGTTCAGTATTGGTGCAGTGTATTCGTGCCTATCTGCAACATTCTTTATCCTGTTTAACAACTGTCCATTAGTTGAAAAAAGGTGATACGCGTGACCTAAGAAATAATCTGAAACTTCTACATTTTGCTCAAGTAAATCACTAAATATTTCAGAGAATATATTTATTCCATTAGCTTTAGGCTTCATAAAATGGTCAGCCATTTTTCCTACACATCTAGACCAAGCCTTATCAATTGTCACTTCGTTAGAGGCAGCGTAGTTATGAATGGAATTAATTAGACTTTCTTGTCCAGGTGGACCAACAATTATTTCTAAATTGTCACTATCGGATTGGTTTTGGTATGACATACCTAACTCCTTTTTTGAGTACTTGAGGGAAAATCCCAAGGCGTACAATAGAGGTCAACCGCCTAGTTCGTAAGTGAACAACTCTTGGTTACAGTTTTAATTGTACACCTATTAGGAGCTTTAAACAGTTCTGCTTGATATACAATAAATAAGAAAATAACACAAGGATTACGACCTATGTTTGATGTCTGGAAAAGTAGAAGAACGGATATAGAAAAAATAGCAGATGAAGTTTCTCGAAGAGTTTTTTTAATACTGGCATTTCCACGCAGTCTTTATGAAAATATTCCTAATTCTCTTATAGAAAGCGATTATGTTGTGGGTTACCATTTTATGATTGCACTTAATTCTTATATTGAGTTATCAAAAGAAAAAACAGATGTTGAGGTACAAGGTTTGGTTCTTGCTCAAGCATTATCCGCAGCATTCGGAATAGACGGTGTGGAAGTCTCGGAACGCCTTCTTCCAATGATACAAAACCCCAGCTTAGAATTTGAAAGAGGGGTTAGCGATGCTAATAATGCATACGATATGATTTTGGAAAATAATAACGATGCTTTTCTTGAATTTAATAACAATATAAGACACCTTTATCGTTAATTTACCACCTTTAAGGAGGTAAAGCCTACAGACATAGCTAAAGCAATCTTAGATAAACATCCTAAGGTGGCTAACTACTACAATAGAGGTAAAGCCTATGGTGATTTAATAAGCTGTTGGGAATCAGACATAGTCTTTGAAGCGGTAATGGAATTGACTAAAAGAGGGATACCTTGTCTAACTGTTTATGATTCATTTATAGTACCACTTCAGTATAAAGATTTAGTAGACAGTATGAAGGATACAACACCTTATGTTGATAGAAGAGGGATACTTAATGCACTACTTAAGGTGGATAACTATGATGGTAACTAGTAAGGATATATCTTAGGTCTATAGGACTAAGGGGAACCTTAGAAACCTATTAAAGGGGTCAACTTAAATTGAAGGTACAATACAGATTCTTATGAGATTCAGTTTTGGTTAGAAAAAGAATAATTCACATATTATTTATTCTTCTGCTTTTGGCAGGAGGAAGTTCTGCGTATGCAGGATGTACTGTGAATGGAGTAACTGAAAGTGGGGCAATCTCATTAGCTAACTTAAAAGTAGCTATCGCAACTGGTACTGATGATGTGACTACCTGTAATGTGTCTTCTATTACAGATATGAGTGAATTGTTTAAAAACAATACCACCTTCAACCAAGATATCAGCTCTTGGAATGTGAGTAATGTTACGAATATGTATCGGATGTTTAGACAAGCAACCGCTTTTAATCAAGATATAAGCTCTTGGAGCGTCATTCGTGTTACAAGTATGAAAGCGATGTTTAATAGTGCAACTACTTTTAATCAAGATATTAGCTCTTGGAATGTGAGTAATGTTAAGGATATGAGCTATATGTTTAATGGTGCAACTGCTTTTAATAATGGCGGCGTAGCGCTTAACTGGAGTGATACCAGCAGTGTTACGGATATGAGATATATGTTTCTTAGTGCAACTGCATTTAACCAAAACATTGGTTCTTGGGATGTTAGTAGTGTTACGAATATGACTAATATGTTTAACGGTGTTACACTCTCTACAGCAAACTATGATGCCCTTCTAATTGGCTGGGATGCATTAGAATTACAAGACAACGTAACTTTTGGTGGTGGTAATAGTCAATATAGTTCAGGTGCAGCGACAATCGCAAGAGTCAATATTATTGCCACAGACAACTGGACAATTACGGATGGTGGTAGTACAGGTGTCTTTCCATCTCCTCTCAATAAAAAAGATGTGATAGGTTCAATTGAATCCTGGACTGACGTCTCATCTAGATGGGCAGATTCTAGTATTGATAATGCATACAACAGGATGATTGGTTACGTCGACACCAGGACACTACCCGTACCTCTCATCAAGGCATTAAGCTACACTTTGAGGACAAGGTTATTAATGCAGTAATGAACACCTCTCCTAACCCTCAGATGTTCAGTGATATTGATTATGCAAGTAAAGCTGCCAGCTTATTACAAAATACTGATGGCTCTTTAGTTGCTGTTGGTGACCATATTAAATCAGATGTAACTAACATCGCTATTAATCAAGCAGCAAGGATTAGAGAAGATGCCATAGGCTCACTTAATCCTACCTTTGGACCAGTGGTAGATAATTGGTCGGTATGGACTGATGGCAAGGTGTTGGTGGGTAAGAAAGAGGAAACAACCAGCGCATCTGAACAAAATATAGTGGCTGAATCTATTGCAATCGGTTTTGACAGACCAACCAGTGATGACGGGGTAGTCGGCTTTGTCTTAAATCTTGGGCAAGATAATACTGATGTAGGAACAGCTTCAACTAACGTTAACTCAAACAACTATAGTTTGTCTACTTATCGTATATTCAGACAAGGCGATAACTCATTCGTAGAGAGTGTGATTGGCATAGGACACCTTGAGCTTGATATGGTTCGTACAGATGGCTCAGACACCTTAACAGGCGCAAGAAAGGCTAATCAGATATTCCTATCAATTGCATTAAAGCGTGAAGATAAAATCAAAGTAAGAGGTCTTATCACTGACCACAATAACTTCCTGTTCTCACCGTACACTAAGTTGTCATTAGCATACACCAGGTTGGATGGTTTTAGTGAGACTGGTGGTACAACAGCGTTGACATTTGATGGGCAAAACGTTAATGATGCGACAGTACGTATTGGTGCAGACATAAGTTCCCTTATCCCTATCAATAGAGGCTCTATTAAGCCCTTTGGTAAGTTCGAATACAATGCATCTGTATCCGATACATCCGCAACAATGCATTACAGTAGTGAAAGTACTAATTACACAGCAGAGCTTGATAAGACTAATGTGAATTGGAAGCTAGGATACGGAATAGACTTTATGACCAAGGGTGGTTGGAATAGCTCTGCTAGCTATATGAAAGAAGAGTCTGTTGGATCTGGTCAGACTTCTCAATATAGTGATAGTTTTAGGTTTAATGTTGGGGTTGGGTTTTAGATTTCAAGGAGCTAAACTGTCCCTGGTGTATCCTCGCTTAACATTCGAGAAATAAACTTTTTGTGTTGGCACTTCACTTTCAGCATAACTCCATTTATAACGTCTTAAAAAACTACGATATACGCCATATTTAAAGTACACTCTTTCAGCATTCATTGTTTGACCTCTTAAATCAACCTTTTGTTCGCCATTCACCCAGACCCTGAAAAATCCATCACTACCTTTACTCCACTTAACCTGAATTTCGATTTTATGCCATTTCCCACGCAAATCATCTTCATCAATAAGTTTGTAATATTCATTAGTAGTCTGGTCAGATAAGTGATATCCACCATCTGAATTTTGAAACATCCAAATTACACTGCTTTTGTCCTGATGAAATTGTCCTAATGATGTTTTAGTTGGGTAAACGTTAAGATATTCTTCTGGAAAATAAATGTTCCATTCGTACCAGTATTCACTACCTGCAGCAGTTTCTTTATTTTTTTCAGATAGTTCACTTCTTTCTCGGTCATTATCACAATCATTCCAACCCCAACGGTTCCAGAAACAATCACCAGGTCTTACCTCAAATACCTCAATTAGCTTTGTAGGTGCTGAACCAGTAACGTCTTCTTTAATTAAGTACCCGTGGTCTTTATTGTTTAGGGACCTCATAAAAGGACCAAAATCTCCACGGTTCATACTATTGGGATACGAAGCTGCCAAAGCAGTTTGACTAATGCTCAGCGTAATTAACATAATGAGTAGACTGAGTAGTTTTTTCATAACAACTTACCGTTTATTTTTGAAAAAGTGAATCAAGTATATTGCATTCTTAATAAGTTAGGCTGCTTATGCTCTACAATTGCTCTTATGAAACTAAAAGCACTACTATCTTTATTGCTATCACCTGGATTGCTCTTGTTATATTTGCAGTTTTGGGTTTCTTCTTTGAGCCTATAGAGTGACATCTAAAGAAAATAAAATAAGAAAACCACTCGGCTATGTATTATTTATATTGTCGTGTATAGCTTGGATTGTAGTTTTATTATTACCATTTAGTAATTTTTCTATGGCTCAAATTGCAGGAGCAACTACAGTTTTAATTGTACTAGCTGAGTTACTATTCTTAGGCTCACTAGCATTATTAGGCAAAACGTTTTGGGTGCGTATTAAAACTTTTTTTATTAGAAGATAGAGAATTGGAAGATAGATAATGACTAAATATTTACTATTGCTAATTATTTTAGTCGTCTTACCAGTACAAGCTAAACCACAATACGGCACAGTAATAGTATCCAAAGTAATCAGTGTTTATGATGGTGATACCTTCAGAGTGGATATAGACTCACTACCGCCTATCGTAGGAAAGAACATACGTATTAGGGTGAACGGGGTAGATACTCCAGAGATACGAGGAAAGTGTCCATATGAGAAGAATTTAGCCCTTAAAGCAAGAGACTTTGTAAGGAATAAACTATCTAATGCTAAAGAGATTAAGTTAACTAATCTACAAAGAGGTAAGTACTTTAGAGTGGTTGCTAATGTACTGATTGATGGTGTTAGTTTAGAGCGAGAGCTGCTTGATAATGAGCTGGCTTACGAGTACAGTGGTGGTAAGAAATTAAGTTGGTGTAAATAAAGAGAAGATTATGAAATTAGGAATAGTGATTTATTCTAACGACCCTGAGACAGTCTTTAATGCATTTAGACTAGGTGTCTTCTCTTTAGGAAAAGGAGATAGTGTTAGAGTGTTCTTATTAGCAAAAGGTGTTGAAAGTGAAACACTAAATAATAATCAATTTAAAGTCTCTGAACAGATGCAATTTTTTGTTGATGCCAATGGGGAGATATTTGCTTGTGGTACTTGTCTAAAAATTAGAAAATCTGAATCTTCAGATATGTGCCCAATGTCAACTTTAGAGGATTTACACCTTATTATCGAAGAATCAGATAGAGTACTTACTTTTTAGTAGAGCCATTTAATTGAACAGTCTATTGAGGGGGGCTTATTCTAAAATAGCTTTAACTAAAATTTGACCTAAAAATAAATGCGGCGTATAGTAATAAATTTAGGCTGTCTTTGGGGAGAAGAATATGAAAAAAATAACAATATTACTATCTAGTGTATTAACTTTATTGTTAATTACTAGCAACAATGCTTCTTACGCCGCTCCACACATTACGGACTTTGGATTTCAAGGTAAGAAACCTAATATGAATGCATTTAAGGGTCAGGTAAGAAAAGGTAATGTATTTAAAGGAAACGTAAGAATACTACAAGGGGATAGTAGTGGAGGAATATTCAATCCAATCTCAAAATATTCAATTTCTGACGAACCATCGTTTTTTCCAAAACCAAATAGAGGGAAGTTTAATCCAATCTCAAAATATTCAATTTCTGATGAACCATCGTTTTTTCCAAAACCAAATAGAGGGAAGTTTAATCCAATCTCAAAATATTCAATTTCTGATGAACCATCGTTTTTTCCAAAACCAAATAGAGGGAAGTTTAATCCAATCTCAAAATATTCAATTTCTGACGAGCCATCGTTTATTCCAAAACCGGATGCCGTAGGACAAGCTGGTTTTATAGGTGAGAATAGAAAAGTTGGTTTAAGTGTTGGTCCTATTGGCAAAGATGGCTTTACTAAAGATATTTATTATTTTACTGATGGGAGTAGTAATACAGTCTCACCAAAAGGTGTGCCATTAAAATTCATTGAGGGGGAATGGGTAGAGCCTTTAGCGAAGTAGACCTTTAAAATATTACTGAAGGGAATGCCGAACCATCTGCCAATGTAGCAGAATAAGTAAGCGTGTCACCGACATCAACATCTGTAAAGTTAGCCGAAGCGTCATAAGAGTATGTTGCATCTTCATTGGTAGAAGCATCAGCAATAGCTGTCACTAAAGTTGGTAAATGATTAGGAATAGTGGTGTCTTTTCCTCGGCAAGATGACAAACCTAGAGCCATCAAAGGGTGGGGGTGGCGTCTTAAATCTGAGGTTTTTATTGTCATCTTTGAAGTACAAATTTAGTACACTTGAAGTACAATTCTGTACAATTTGGCGTGATTTTAGGCAGTTATATTCAAGTCGCTATGCTATAATTATCCGCGTATTACGTAAGGAATTTCAAATAACTTTAAAAGGTGATAATGGCTGTAAGACACTACTACAACAGACTTTTTCACCTAGTTAGATTTGGTAGCTTTCTATTTTAATGAATACACGTAGCTCATATGCGCTCGTAGCTCAGCTGGATAGAGTGTCGGCCTCCGAAGCCGAATGTCGGGTGTTCGAATCACCTCGAGCGCACCACTTTTTTTAAACATGATTTACCCAACTATTGACCCAGTTTTATTTGATTTTGGCTTTGTACAAATCTATTGGTACGGGTTGATGTATCTTTTGGCATTTTTATCAGCCTATCTATTAGCCAATTACCGCGCTAAACAACTTAATAATTGGAACACACAACAAATTGAAGACCTGATATTTTACGGCGCAGTTGGTGTAGTCATCGGTGGACGTTTGGGTTATATGTTGTTTTATAACCTTAGCAATTTCTTGTCTGACCCACTGTCTATCTTTGCCATTCAAGGTGGCGGCATGTCATTCCATGGTGGTTTCTTGGGTGTATTAATTGCGATGCTTGTGTTTAATCGTAAATACAAGCATGGCTTGTTTGATACGTTGGACTTTGTTGTACCACTTGTGCCTTTAGGTTTATTTTTTGGGCGAGTGGGTAATTTTATTAATGGTGAACTTTGGGGTAAGGTGACCACCAGTCCTATGGGTATGTATATTCAAGAGCAAGGTGTGAGTCGTTACCCATCACAACTCTACGAGGCATTTTTAGAAGGCCTGGTGCTGTTTATTATTCTTTGGATGTTTAGTAGTAAATCACGTCCAAAAATGTCAGTTTCCGCTTTATTTTTGATCTTCTATGGTTTGTTTAGATTTATAATTGAATTCGTTCGAGTGCCAGATGTACAGCTGGGCTACTTGGCATTTAACTGGTTGACCATGGGGCAATTATTAAGCCTTCCAATGATTGTATTGGGTGCCTATCTACTTTATAAAGCAAATAGACAGCAAGCATGAAAGCATACATAGACATTGGCAAACGAATTCTAGATGAAGGTGTCTGGCTTGAAAATGCACGTACAGGTCAAAAAATACTCGCCATTATTGGTGTTACTTTTGAGCACGATCTAAGTGATGGCACGGTACCAGTCGTAACCACCAAAAAACTATTTTGGAAATCAGCCATTGCTGAAATGCTTGGCTATATTCGTGGTTATGATTCTGCTGCACAATTTAGAGAAATTGGCTGCAATACTTGGAATGCTAATGCTAACGATAATCAGGCTTGGCTTGATAATCCACATCGTAAAGGTGAGGATGATATGGGTATGTGTTATGGTGTAATAGGACGTGCTTTCCCAGGCATTGAAGATGATGAACCACTTGATCAATATAAAAAAATTGTTACAGATTTATCAAATGGTGTGGATGACCGTCGTGAGATTATGACTTTTAATCATCCCAACCTTATTCATCGCGCTTGTTTGCCAGCGTGTTTGCACACACATCATTTTAATTTGCTCGGTGATGATCTGTATTTAGAGAGCTATCAGCGCAGTAGTGACTATGCGCTAGGTCAGCCGTTTAATCATTTTCAAGTTGCATTTTTACTGCTTATCACTGCACAAATTACTGGTAAAAAAGCCAAGAAAATGCGCCATCATTTGTCTAATGTACACTTGTATGAAAACCAAGTAGAGATTTTTAAAAACGAGCAAGTCGATCGTCAGCCATTACCATTACCAAGTCTTAAGATAAATCCTGAAATTAAAACCCTAGAAGACCTGGAAACTTGGGTCACCATGGATGATTTTGAGTTGGTTGGCTATGAGCATCATGCCCCTGTTAAATACCCATTTACGGTTTAAATAATGAGCCTGCCTAACTGCCCAAAATGTAAATCTGAATATGTATATGAGGATGGTAATCTTCTGGTTTGTCCTGAGTGTGCTTATGAATTTTTAGCAGATGATCTGATTGAACAAGAAGAAGTGGTTAAAGATGCTAATGGCAATGTCTTAACTGATGGCGATACGGTTAGTGTCATTAAAGATCTTAAGATTAAGGGCACCTCATCAGCGGTTAAGGTTGGCACTAAGGTTAAGAATATCCGTCTATGTGATGGTGATCACAATATTGATTGCAAGATTCCCGGCTATGGCGCCATGAAGCTCAAATCTGAGTTTGTAAAGAAAGTTTAGTTTTTACCAAGTGTGATTATTTCCAAATATCCACAGTAATTCCTTTAGCCCTCAGCTTGTCAGTTTTTCCTTCTAGATAGCGTTGGAAGTTAGGCTGATTTTTGTACTCTCCAGAAAGCATATAAGTGATAATTCCATGAAAATGGTAAGCTTTAAAGAAGGCATCTTTTCGAATAACTTCTTTGCCTTGTTTATTAAAAAATACAATAGCAGGCTTGTAATTGAGCTTTAACTCGTCATACCAATCTTTTGCTGTAATACGTCTACCATCCGGAGTAATAAGTTTTTCATCTGATAGGGCGTTAAATTGTACAACTTGCATGGATTTCAATAAGTCTTTGGTTTGCTCTAATTGCATAAGTGTCTGATGAAAGGTATCGCATTCTAAGCAATTCGGTTCTTCAAAAAATACCGCCAAATGTTGGCGCGCTGGAAATCTCTCACTACGAGTGAGTATGTGTGGGGCAGGGTCAAATAAGTTGTTAACATTGAGTTTTCCAGTTGTGTCTTTTTTCAAAGAATTGTTATAACGTGCATAGGTTTGCTTGAGGTATTGTTTTGATGAGACATAATCAAGCATAGTATGAAGTTTATCGATAGATTGGTAGCCGTTAACTCTCAGTACAATATCACCTTTAGCATTTAAGAAGATAATGGTTGGTGTAAATTGTACTTTCATGAAAGCAGAAAATTCTTTTTCTGTAAATTCTCTACCTTCCCAATCGGTCAGATTTCGATCACCCCACATATTGGTTTCAATCACATCAAAGTTCTTTTGCAATTTGGCTACTAGGTCTTTATCATGAAAATTATCTTCCACTAATTTAGCGCAATAGGGGCAGCCATTTTGATGAAAATAAATCATCACATGGCGATTTTCATCGGTGGCTTCTTCTAAATCTTCAGCAAAATCCATAAAGGTAGTTTTAAACCAATCAGGAAGCACTTCAACGTATTTTCCGCCTAAAAATTCTCCTTGTTTAACAGGCTCTTCGGCAATTGATGGCTGGAATAATAATAAAGAAAAAATCAGAAATAAAAGTCGCATACATCTCCCCTGTGAGTATGTTAATAGATTCTGATTGTAATACTAAAGTTGGCTTAATGCAAGATTAAGTCTTTTTTAAACTGCATCAACGCTGTTAATGCTTTTTTGTGGAACGAATAGCCCACAGCCTAGTAAGCGATGATCACCAATACCTTGCTCTTGTAGTTTGACAGATTCTGCTTTGCGTAGATCGGCCACCATAAGAGATCGCGTATGAATAATACTATCAGGTGTAGTGATTTTCTTTTCTAAACCTACCATCATCTTTTTAGGGTGAATACCTAACGTTTTTAATTGATTGAAAGAAACTTCTAAAAATTCATTTTCATCTAGTTGTGAATCACAAACCACATATTTAGCAAAAACGATTTGCATGTCACTCATTAGCTTTGGTTTTAATGCTTTTAGGATTTCGATTTGATATTCACCTAAATCGAGCGTTTTTCCTGCCAATGACTTAACATCATCCAGTTTTTCTTTAGGGATACGTATGCTTAATTTTGATCGTTTAGAAGGGTAATAAAAGCCAGACTCGTGGTCTTGCTGCCAGCCATTGCCATCAGCCACACTAATATCGTGAATACCGGCATTAACCTCACTCAGCCAGGGTAGTTCAGATAGTAGTGCTTGTGAGAGTATATAAGCATGATCAATCGGTAAAACTTTAGAATGAATACTGAACACAGCATCTTGCACATCGTCAGGAAGCGTAAAATGTTCTTCTTTAATATCTTCTTGCCAAAACATGAGGATTATGAGCTCAAATTTATAATAGCGCTAATTATAAACGTATTAAACACATTAAAACCCAATACAAGTAATGGATAAATTACAGCAAAAAATTAATTATCAATTTAAAGATATTGCTTTACTTAAGTTGGCGCTTACGCATCGCTCTATGGGTAGGAGCAATAACGAGCGTTTAGAATTTTTAGGTGATAGTATTTTAGGTGTGGTGATTTCACGCGAGCTTTACAAGCGTTTTGACCATGTTGATGAAGGTAAGTTGTCCCGTTTACGATCTCACTTAGTTAGAGGGCAAACATTGGCACAGCTCGCTGGAGAGCTTGAATTATCCGACATACTTATTTTAGGTCCGGGTGAATTAAAAAGTGGTGGCTTTAGACGTGAATCAATACAAGCAGATGCAGTTGAGGCGATTTTTGGCGCAGTACTTTTAGATTCGGATTTTGATACAATCAATACAGTTATTTTAGATTTATACCATGATTTATTGGATGCTATCAATCCGAACGATTCTCTTAAAGATCCCAAGACCCAACTACAAGAGTATTTACAAAAGCGTAGCAACATACTGCCAAAATACGAGCTGGTTAAAACCGTGGGCAAGGACCATAACGCTGTAGATCGGAAGAGCGTCGTGTAGGGAAAGAGTGTAGATCTCGGTGGTCGCCGTATCATTAACAAAAAAAAACACCGCCACCCCCCCCCCCCCCCCATCCCACTCACCATACTAACACACTATTCCCCACTACCACAC
>CALCCK010000031.1 GCA_937899995.1 uncultured Gammaproteobacteria bacterium | reverse complement strand
GCATTTGTATAAATGTTTCTGTTGTGTTGTTTCATGTGTGTTTGTGGATTGGTATGTTGTTTTTTTTTTTTTTTCAAGCAGAAGACGGCATACGAGATAGGCTTGTGACTGGAGTTCAGACGTGTGCTCTTCCGATCTGGCTAACAGTGCTAATAAATTTTGCGTTTTTTTAATTATCAGAACGCAAAAAAAAATGCTTATCAAATAGTTCATAATAAACTACTAGGATTATATATTGATAATTAAATTATTGAAGTATTAATATAAAAAAGATTGCATTTACTCAATAGATTTTTAAACGAGATAAAGATAGGCTAGATTAAACCCTCAACCTTTGCAAAGTGATTGGTTGCAACCACAAAACCCTTAACACTACCGCAATCATATCTTGCACCTTGGAACTTATAAGCAATGACCTTGCCTTGTTTGGCTAATGTCATTAATGCATCAGTAATTTGAATCTCGCCATTTTTATCAGGACTGGTGTTTTCAAGCACATCAAAGATTTCTGGCGTTAGGATGTATCTGCCGATGATAACAAGGTTGGTTGGCGCTTCTGCTGGAGATGGTTTTTCTACCATGCTGTTGACTCTGTATGCATCGTTAGAGCCTTCTAACAATTCGCCATCAATCACGCCGTATTTATCTACCTCAGTCATTGGCACTTCTTCAATAGCCACGATGCAGCAATCAGGATGCTGTTCATAGAGCTTGGTCATTTGCGTGAGTACTGAATCGCCATCGTTAGTACATAGGTCGTCAGGTAGGATAACTGCAAATGGCTCATTGCCAATCAGTAGCTTGCCAGTGTAAATGGCATGGCCCAGGCCTAGCATCTCTTGTTGTTCAATATAAGTAAAGTCACACTGCTCTGAGGCTTGATTAACCTCATCAAGCAATGAGGCTTTGGCTGTGCCTTTAATGCTGGCTTCAATATCTGCATGCGGCTTGAAGTGGTTTTCAATCGCTTGTTTATATTTGCTAGTGACCATAGCCATAGTGGTCATGCCAGCACTCATGGCTTCTTCTACGCCGTATTGAATCAGCGGCTTGGTGAGTATCGGTAGCATTTCTTTCGGGATGGCTTTAGTGGCTGGCAAAAAACGTGTTCCGTATCCTGCTACGGGGAATAGGCATTTATTAATAAGGGTCATGATTGTTGCTTTAAATCATTCGCCAAGATGGTTTTTCCATGCTCAACACCTGGTTGGTCATAGGTATTGATTTGTAAGAATGAGCCGATGCAAGATACCAGTAATTGGTAAATAAACATTAGCTTGGCAATGTTGTATTCATCCACAGTGCGTATGGTAATCACATCACAAGGGATATCTTTCTGATCCTCGACTGATCTGATAGTGGCATCAGCTTGTTTATTAAGTAGCTCATTAAAACTAAGGCCTTCTGTGCAGTCTAAATCCAAGTCATTAAATTTATTAGATGTGGCTTTTGGAATAATGGTGCCATCCTTAAGATCGCTAATCTTGATAAAGGTTAGGGTTTTGTCTCTTACGCCATCCATAATCAGCTGCAAGAAACTATGCTGATCAACTGGGCCAATAAGTGCAACTGGGGTTAGTGCTTGACGAGTGCCGTTAACATTAATCTTGCCTAAGCTTTCCGCCCAGAGTTGTACATACCACTTATTAAAACTCTCAAGTGATGATGAGTAGGAAAAAATTGCATTAATATTAAATTTATTTTTGTTTTCGACTAAGAATCTAGCTTTTCTAATAATAGGTTTGTAATAATCTTCTTTAGCAAAGAAGCTATCTGCTACGCGCTTACAACCATTGAGTAAATTATCAATATCTATGCCCACCATAGCTAGTGGCACTAGGCCTACGACACTAAATACAGAAAAACGCCCACCTATATTCTCAGCTAGATCAAAGACCTTAATATTATGATTATTAGCAAACTTAGTGAGATTGCTTTTAGCTTCAGAGATAATAGTGCAGTTAGTATTGTTGATTTCTATCAGAGAATCAAGGTATTTGAATATACTAACAGTCTCAATGGTATTACCTGATTTAGATATGATGACAAACTGTGCATCATTGAGATCAATTAATCTGAGTAAGTGCTTGATTTCTAATGGATCAACCGTTTCTAAAAATAGTAGATCTTTAGCGTAGGAGTTAGAAGTAAGTAGGAACTCATAGATCGCTCTTGCACCAAGGCTAGATCCGCCAATACCAATAACCACAATATGCTTTTTGGTAATCGTAGCTGCATAATCTTTAACCTCAGTCGTATCTTGATAGGGTAGATTGTAATAACCAATATCTTCACGCTCGGCTTCAATCCGTTAGATCGGAAGAGCACACGTCTGAACTCCAGTCACAAGCCTATCTCTTATGCCGTCTTCTCCTTGAAAAAAAAAAAAAAAACTCACATGCATCTACATCACTATTACTAGCTTCACTGAGTCGTTGCTTTTCATGTGAACACACC
>CALCCK010000030.1 GCA_937899995.1 uncultured Gammaproteobacteria bacterium | reverse complement strand
GTGTGGTTGTGTGATTGTGTTTTTGTTTTTTTTTTTTTTGTTGTTTTTTTTCTCTTTTTTGTTTTTTTTAATGATACGGCGACCACCGAGATCTACACTCTTTCCCTACACGACGCTCTTCCGATCTATTCAAACTGGGTGTTAATGTGTATGCATTATTGCTAATGGTTCTGGCAAAATTGATTTGTGTGTGGGTACGAACACCAGTTTTATTAGTAGTAGTGTTAGCATTTTTATGCGCGAATTTAGTACTTAAAATTGATAGATTGATATTTCGACCACCTAAAGCTTCAATGTCTTTAGAAATTAAAACTTCTGGTGCGCGCGTGTAGTCTTCTGAGCCACTATTAATGAGCTGCTTACTTTCAGAGAATACTGAAAAATAAAGGTTTCTTTTTTCATCATCGTATGACAAATTAGCATAAGAATCAAGTGACGAGACAGAGGTATCGTCATGTGTGATTTCCTTAAAATACTCAGTGTCTGATACACGGTTGGTGACAATGTTAAGTTTGGCTCTTTTATTAAGTGTTAAATCTAATTTAGAATTTAACAACCAGCGATCTTGACTGGTAATGTCATCTTTGTATAAATAGTGACCTTCGGCTTCAAAACGACCACCATCCCAATTTTCACCACCGGCAATAAGTTGGCGATATTTACCCTCTAAAACACTACCACGACTCGATAACTGGTTAAGTGAAAGTAAAAAATCACGATCAGGGGCGATATTAAAATAATAAGGAATTCTGACTTGGTAAGCACTAGAGTTAGAGTCGTTATAACTACCAAAAGTTGGTGCCAAAAATCCTGAGCCTCGACCTTCTAGTACCCAGGTATGAAGAGGAGAATAGAAAATAGGCACACCAAAGAACTCAACGGTAACATCTTCAGCAACACCTTGATTGGTAGATTTATTAAGGGTTATTTTGTCGGCCTTCATGCGCCAGTCAGTATTGCCTAGTGGGCACAAGCTGTAAGTTGAAGAATCAAATACCTGTTCGACACCATTATTGGTGATTTTTTTTGCTTCACCGTTAATCTTCAATTCTGGATAGTGAAACTTAATTTGCTCTAAAGTGGTATAGGTGGCGTCATCTTTTTTCTGGATAAAGGCTGTTTCAGCCACCATCATTAAATCACGATCTTGAAATTTTACATTGCCAGTTGCACTCGAGGTTTTGCTAGATTTTTGAATATTGATTCGATCAGCAGCAAGGTAATATTTGTTAGAATTAACAGATACATTGCCAGTTAATAGGTATTGGTCTTTCCTAGTAATTTCACTTCGATCTGCAATGACATTTAGACTGTCATCAGTAGAAAGCGTTTGTCTCGGGAAAAGTAGCCCATCATCTTGCTGACAATTAAGTACAATGCCTTGAGCGTGGATTGCGCTTGATAGTAAAACAATGTTAAAAAGAGCCAGTCGCTTTTTCATTGTATTGCTTCCCACATCTATATAAATGCGGTTATTTTAACACTATATATTACCTATATTAAGGCATATGCTGTTTTATCACATAGGGTTAAATTACTGATTTTTTAAGTAAAAATTCAATTAGATTAGTTACCTTAAAGAGATAGTTTGGGTAAAATGACTCAGGATTTATACTATATGGAAGTAACGAATGGCTTGGAACGATAATAATAAACAAAACCCTTGGGGTAGTAGTGGTCAAACACCAC
Organism: uncultured Gammaproteobacteria bacterium; assembly: GCA_937899995.1. Taxonomy (GTDB): domain Bacteria; phylum Pseudomonadota; class Gammaproteobacteria; order PS1; family Pseudothioglobaceae; genus Thioglobus_C. The sequence goes on along the minus strand of CALCCK010000030.1, from coordinate 19,098 downwards.
CGGATTTAGATGCAGTAATCAAAGATTTTAAAAACAAATTTAGCGGTATATTCGGTGGCAAACCACCTTCAAAATCCGACATACCAAACCTACCTTCAGCAGGTAGCTTTAAATATATTTTTATTTTAGTTTTATTGGTTTGGGTTTTGTCGGGTATTTATATCATCGATCCTGCTGAAAAAGGGGTGATATTACGCTTTGGCGCCTTCCAAGAAGAAACAGGTCAAGGTCCACATTGGCATTTGCCATATCCGATTGAGACTTTAAATCGAATTAATGTTGAGCAAATTAGAACTGCCCAAATTGGTTATCGTGATGGGACTAATAATCGTCGTGGTGGCAATGTATCGTCTGAATCTTTAATGTTGACTAAAGATGAAAATATGATTGATGCTAAGTTTGCAGTACAGTACAAAATTAATGATGTGCAGGCATACTTATTCAACGTGAAAAACCCTGATTTGACACTCCGTCATGTGGTGGAAAGTGCGATTCGTCAAGTTGTAGGTAGAAACACCATGGACTACATTTTGACTGAAGGTCGTATGGAAATTGCTGATAGTATTAAAGAACATTCTCAAGAGTTGTTAAATTTTTACCAAACAGGCCTGTATATCACCACGGTGAACATGCAAGATGCACAACCACCAGAGCAAGTACAAGCCTCATTTAGTGATGCGGTAAAGGCACGTGAAGATAAACAACGTTTAATTAATGAAGCGCAAACTTATGCTAATGATATTTTGCCAAAATCTCGTGGTAGAGCGGCACGTTTGCTTGAAGAGGCAAAAGCCTATAAATCAAAAGTTGTTTCTAAGTCTGAAGGTGAGGCATCACGTTTTAGCCAAATTTTAGCAGAGTATGAGAAAGCACCTGAGGTCACAAGAGAGCGCCTATATCGTGAAACTATGGAAAATGTGTTTGCTAATACTAGCAAGGTATTGGTTGATTCAAAAGCTAACAGCATGATATATTTACCGATTGACAAATTAATTGATGCTAAGAAAACACGTACTGAAGTCATTATTCAAGAAGTGCAGTCTGGGCAATCCAACTCAAGAGGTGGTATTAGAAATGTTTTCCGTAATAGGGAGGTTAGATAATGAAAAAAATATTTATAATGATTGGTGCGGTTTTGTTTTTGGTACTGAGTTCAGCACTGTATACAGTTGATGAAACTCAAACAGCCATTAAGTTGCGTCTAGGTGAAATTGTAGAGGTTGAAGATACGCCAGGTCTTAAATTTAAAACACCGTTTGTTAATAATGTGGTTAAGTTCGATAACCGCATCCAAACATTAGATGCACCAGCAGAGCGTTTTTTAACCGGTGAAAAGAAAAATGTGATCGTAGATTCATTCGTTAAATGGCGTATTATCGATGCTGAGCAATTTTATAAAGCAACCGGTGGTAATATGACTAGAACCAACAATCGTATAGCACAAATTATTAAAACTGGCCTTAAGAGTGAATTTTCTAAGCGTACGATTGCCGATGTAGTTTCAGGCGAGCGTACTGAAATCATGGCTAATATTGTCAGATTCGCCAAGAAAGATATTAGTGAGTTTGGTATTGAGATTATCGATGTACGTATTAAACGTATTGATTTGTCTCAAGAGGTGTCTAATTCGGTTTATCGTCGTATGCAAGCAGAGCGTCACCGTGTTGCTAAAGAATTTAGATCTAAGGGTGCAGAAGAGGCTGAGATTATCCGAGCAGCAGCAGACAGAGAGCGCACGATTATTCTAGCGAATGCTTATCGCGATTCTGAGATTATTAGAGGTGAGGGTGATGCAGTATCTGCTAATAATTATGCAAAAGCGTACAACCAAAATGTAGACTTTTATTCATTCTATCGTTCGTTAGAGTCTTACAAAAAGTCATTTGGTCAAAGCAACGACATCATGGTGTTAAATCCAAATACGGAGTTTTTCCGTCACTTTAACCCAGAAGTTAAGTAATTTGAATATTGAGTTAATATGGGCACTTGGCAATTACCCGAAGGTATAGATGAGCTCACTGGCGATCGAGCACTAGCGTTTGAATCTATACGTCGTCAGCTTTTAGATTTGTATGCAGACAGAGGTTTTGGTTTGGTGATTCCGCCAATGGTTGAATATGTTGAGTCTTTACTATTAACTTCAGATTCAGTTGATGAAAAAACCTTTAAGTTTTTAGATTCGGCCAGTGGTAAGATGCTTGGCGTACACGCTGATATCACCCCTCAAATTGCCCGTATTGATGCAAAACGTGCCAGTAGTGGTGTTGATAAATATTGTTATGTAAATGCTATTTTACAAACCAAAGCAGATGATTTTTATGCATCTCGATCACCGATTCAAGCAGGTGCTGAACTTTATGGTTCTGATGATATTTCAGCTGATGTAGAGGTAATTGAGCTCATGATTGAGAGCTTAAAGCTATTATCAATTGACCCAATTGTACTTAGTTTAGGTAATGTGGCGATCTTCAATGCTTTGATTGCACAAGAGAGCTTGTCAGGCGAGAAAGTGGCAAAATTAAGACAAATTTTTGCTAGACGATCAACGCCAGATTTAGCTGAATTTATAGGTATCATAACGTTAAACAATGCAGACAAGTTTAGTGCATTAATGAAGCTCGAAGGTGATGCAAGTATCTTGGATAAAGCCTTGGATGTTTTTAGTGATCTGCTTGAAGCAAAATCAGCCATTGAAGATTTAATTAAAATTAGTAAACAATTAAGCACAGCTGATGTTGAAGTAATGATTGATCTTGCAGAGTTAAAAGCTTACGAGTATCACACAGGTGTTGTGTTCTCTGCTTACAATGAGAATTATTCAAAAGCATTAGCGCAAGGTGGCCGTTACAATGGTCTGAGCGCTTCTTTTGGGCAAGCGCGAGCAGCAACCGGTTTTTCGTTTGATTTAAAGTTTTTATCTCAAGCAAAATAACATTAATCAGTAGGAATTAGTATGTCAAAAAATGTAGTAATCATTGGCACCCAATGGGGCGATGAAGGCAAAGGTAAGGTTGTTGATTTAATTACTGATAAAGTATCAAGTGTGGTTCGTTTTCAAGGCGGACATAATGCTGGTCATACGTTAGTGATTGATGGTCAAAAAACCGTACTCCATCTTATTCCTTCAGGTATTTTGCGCGACAATGTAGAGTGTTTAATTGGCCACGGTGTGGTGTTGTCGATGTCAGCAATGATTAAAGAATTAGGTGAGTTAGATGCTGCAGGTGTTGATGCCAAATCACGTTTAAAAATCTCACCGGGTTGCCCATTGATTATGCCGTACCATGTTGCACTTGATAATGCGCGTGAAGTTAAGCGCGGTAAAGCAGCGATCGGCACAACCGGTAACGGCATTGGTCCTGCTTATGAAGACAAAGTTGCTCGTCGTGGATTGCGCGTAGGCGATCTTTTAGATGAGGTATCATTTGCTGAAAAACTTAAAGATGTGATGGAATATCATAACTTTGCATTGACTAATTATTACGGTGTTGACGCTGTTGATTACGAAGCAACACTAACAGAAGCATTGGAGCAAGCTAAGATTATTAGACCGATGATTACTGATGTGACAGAGAAAATTCATCAGCACATTAAAAACAATGAAAATATCTTATTTGAAGGCGCACAAGGTGCGCTATTGGACATTGACCAAGGCACCTACCCATTTGTTACTTCATCAAACACCACCTCAGGTGGTGCAGTTACCGGCTCTGGTGTTGGTGTAATGGATATTGACTATGTGGTCGGTATTGTTAAAGCCTACACTACGCGTGTTGGTGGTGGCCCATTCCCAACGGAGTTAGTTTACGATGTGTCAACCGATGAAGGTGATGAAATTGGTAAGGTATTAGGTACAGTGGGTCATGAATTTGGCGCAACCACAGGGCGTCAACGTCGTTGTGGCTGGTTAGATATGGTTACCCTTAATCGCTCATTCAACCTTAACTCAGTAACCGGCATTTGTTTAACTAAGCTTGATGTATTAGATTCTTTAGACAGTATCAAAATTTGTATTGCTTATGAATTAAACGGCGTAGAAGTAACAACGCCACCATACGATGCCCAAGGCTATGCAGATGCCAAACCAATTTATATTGAAATGCCAGGTTGGAACACTTCAACCATTGGCACTTCTTCATTTGATTCATTACCGATTGAAGCACAAAACTACATTCGCAAGATTGAAGAACTTTCAGACTTACCAGTTGATATCTTATCTACTGGCCCAGATCGTGATGAGACCTTAATTCTTAACCATCCATTTGACGACTAAATTATGAGCGACCCCCATCAGAAGAGAGAATCAGAAAAATATGATAACCCTATCCCATCAAGGGAATATATTCTTAAATTTATCAAAGAAAAATCCCTGACTAAATTTGACCTATACGATTTATTGAAAGTTGATGGCAAACAAAAAAAACCACTAACACATCGACTAAAAGCCATGGTTCGTGATCAGCAACTTAGCTGCGATCGAGAGGGTGTATTTAGTATTTTCAGCGGTAAAAGTGGAATAATGATAGGTACAGTGATTGCCAACCCTAAGGGCTTTGGCTTTATCAAACTAGATGAAGGCGGTAAGGATTTACGTCTTTCATCAAAGCAAATGCAGCTGGTCTTTCATGGTGATAAGGTTAAAGCTCGCCTGCTTAATCAACGCGGTGATGCGCAAATTGTTAAAGTTATTGAAAGCATTAAAACCGTGGTTGGTCGCTTACATCTGGGCCAAGATAGTGCTTACGTAGTAGTAGATGATAAACGTATTCGTAACAATATCAATATTCCTGAAGTAACTGAGGAAAACACAGACGAGCAGATCGTCATTGTTGAAATTGTCAAATCTCCAACATTAGAAAGCCTAGCAGTTGGTAAGATCACCCAAATTTTAGGTAACTATATGGATGAGGGTGTAGAAACCGATTCCGCGCTTTATCGTAATGGCATCCCGGTTGATTTTTCAGAAGAAGCTCTAGCACAAACAGCTAAATTACCAATAATAGTAACTGATGAAGATAAAAAAGGTCGAATTGATATTACTGATATGAAATTAGTAACTATTGATGGTGAAGATTCACGTGATTTTGATGACGCTGTGTTTGCTGAGCCAACCAACAACGGTTGGAAGTTAGTCGTTGCTATTGCTGATGTCTCACACTATGTGAAAGAAGGTTCAGACTTAGACAATGATGCCATTGATCGTGGTAACTCAGTATATTTTCCACGTCGTGTCGTGCCTATGTTGCCTGAAGCTTTATCGAATGGATTATGCTCAATCAATCCTGACGTAGAGCGCCTATGCATGACTTGTGAGATGAATATCGACTCAGAAGGTAATTTGCTTGACTATAAGTTCTACCCAGCTGTTATGTTGTCCCATGCGCGTCTAACTTACACCGAAGTTAGTCAAATCTTAGAGCATCATGACCAAGCATTAACTAGTGAATACGCGTCGGTGTTAGACAATCTAAATACCTTATACGATTTATATAAAGCACTTAAAGTAGCAAGAACCAAGCGTGGTGTGATGGACTTTGATCGTATTGAGTCACAAATCTTATTTAACGATAGCGGTAAGATTGATGATATTATTGCTCGTTCTCGCAACGATGCTCACAAATTAATTGAAGAATGCATGCTCATGGCTAATCAAGCTACAGCTAAGTTCTTAGCGCATAATGATGAAGACTTCCTTTATCGAATACACCCCAAACCTACTGCAGAAAAAGTAGAGACGACTCGTCAATTCCTAACAGCAGTAGGTTTGACACTTGAGGGTGGCGTACAGCCAGAATCAAAACACTTTGCCAAAGTATTGGTAGATGCTAAAGGCCGTGATGATGAAAATATCATTAAAACAGTTGTACTTCGTACCATGAAGCAAGCCGTATATACGCCTGCGAATGAAGGGCATTTCGGCTTAGCCTTTGAAGATTACACTCACTTTACTTCACCCATTAGAAGATATCCAGACCTATTAGTACATCGCGCTATTAACCGCGTACTTAATAAAAACAAAAGAAAACCTTCTAAGAAGATGATTGAAACAGGTGTACATTTATCGGTGACAGAACGCAGAGCAGATGATGCCTCGCGTGATGTAGAGCAGTGGCTTAAGTGTGAATACATGCGTGACAAAGTTGGAGACACCTTTAACGGTGTGATCTCTGGTGTAGCGAGCTTCGGTATTTTTATTGAGCTTACTGATGTCTTTGTTGAAGGCATGATAGCCATGCGTGACATGAAAGACGATTACTACATTTTTGATGATGTTCATCACCAACTTAAGGGTGAGCGCACAGGAAGAACCTTCCAACTCGGTGACACGATTAAGATTCAGGTTGCTTCAGTTAGCCTGGATGATCGGCAAATGGTCTTTATCCCAGCTGATTAATCAACAAAAAAGGAGGCGAAAGCCTCCTTTTTAAATCTGTTTAAATTTAAGATTAATCAGTCACCGCACCTTCTGAGGCTGACTTAGCGAGTTTAGCGAACTTAGCCAATACACCTTTGGTATAATTTGGTGCAGGTTGTGTCCAATGAGATAATCTCTCCTTAATAATAGATTGATCAACCAAGAGTTCTAATACGTTATTTTCAGCATCGATTAGAATTTCATCACCATCTTCAACTACAGCTAGCACACCACCTTTAAAAGCTTCAGGGGTAATATGCCCAACCACAAAACCATGAGTACCACCTGAGAAACGACCATCGGTAATCAACGCTACTTCACCACCGAGGCCTTTACCCATAACAGCAGAAGTAGGTGCAAGCATTTCACGCATACCAGGGCCCCCAGCAGGGCCTTCGTAACGAATTACAATAACATCACCTGCTTTAATTTCATCATTAAGAACAGCGGCAAGTGCTTCCTCTTCACGACCATAACATTTAGCCACACCTTTAAAGCTTAAACCTTCCTTACCGGTAATTTTGGCTACTGCGCCATCTACCGCCAAATTGCCTCTTAATATACATAAGTGTGAGTCTTTCTTTATTGGATTATCAAGTGGTCTAATAATATCTTGTAAATCATTATATGGCTTAACATCAGCTAAATTTTCAGCCATTGTTTTGCCAGTGACTGTCATGCAATCACCATGCAATAGTCCAGCATCTAGTAACATTTTCATTAAAGGTAGAGTTCCACCAATAGCCACTAATTCACTCATCATATATTTACCTGATGGCTTAAGATCAGCAAGTACCGGTACATTAGCACCAATACGAGTGAAATCATCAATGCTTAGATTAACACCAGCAGCATCAGCCATAGCGATTAAGTGTAGTACCGCATTGGTAGAGCCACCTAAAGTGATGACGACAGTAATCGCATTTTCGAACGCCTTCATGGTCATAATGTCACGTGGCTTTATGTCTTTTTCAAGTAAATTAAGAACTGCTCCACCTGAACGAATACAATCTCTATCTTTAGCAGATGAAATTGCATCTTGCGCGGAAGAATTTGGTAAGCTCATACCTAGAGCTTCAATGGCTGACGCCATAGTATTAGCAGTGTACATACCACCACAAGAGCCTGGACCAGGAATAGCTGTTTTTTCAATATTTTCAAGCTCGATTGCATCAATGGTGTTGTTAGCAAATTGACCCACAGCCTCAAACACACTAACCACGTCAGTATGGTTTTTGCCTGGTTGAATCGTACCGCCGTAAACAAAAATACTTGGACGATTAAGACGTGCGAGGCCGATAATACAACCTGGCATATTCTTATCACAGCCACCGATTGCAACCACACCATCAAAGCCCTGACAACCAACTACTGTTTCAATGGAATCTGCAATCACTTCACGAGAAACTAAAGAATACTTCATACCCTCAGAACCCATAGAAATACCGTCTGATATGGTTATTGTATTGAAGATAACACCTTTACCACCAGCACCATTAACACCTATTTCAACCTCATCAGCGAGTTTATTAATATGCATATTACAAGGCGTCACCATCGACCAAGTAGAGGCAATACCGACTTGAGGCTTATCAAAATCTTCTTTTGTAAAACCTACTGGATAAAGCATTGCACGAGAAGGTGCGCGCTGATAACCATCAACCACTTGAGAAGAGTATTTTCTTGTATTAGACATAATCTATTTCGTTCACTAAAAAGACTAAATTTTAGACTAAAATAGCAGGTTCTATCTACGTTTTGAGTCTACATTGGATAAAGTACAGCAAATTTTAGAATTGATTGAGCCTTTTGTACAGGAGGGTAAGATTTTGCCTAGAACTTATGCGCAGATCAGTGATAATATTGATAATTTCGTGTTTTTGAAAATTTTTGATAAGCTAGTTGCTTGTGCAGGCTTGAAAGACTGTAAAGAGGGTAGTATGGGTGAAATTTATGCCTTAGCTGTATCAAAAGAGATTCAAAATCAAGGTTTCTCGGTTAAATTATTGGATGAAATCATGCAAAAGGCGCGCGATGCCAAATTTTCTAAAATTTTTGCACTTTCTAAACATAATGCCCAGTGGTTTTTAAAACAAGGCTTTGTACAAATGAAAATCAGTGAATTACCTAAAAAGCGCCAGGCGTTGTTTGATCATCAACGTAATTCTTCAATTTTTTTTAAAGACGTTGAATGATGAAAATTAAAGATAGAATTAGGGGGTACTTGCCTATTGTTATTGACATTGAAACCGGTGGTTTTAATGACAAGACTGATGCAATGCTTGAGATCTGTGCGATTGTAATTGGCATTGATGATCATGGAATTTACCACCCTAAAGAGCCTCAGCATTTTCATGTTGAGCCTTTTAAGGGTGCTAATTTAGAGCCTAGTGCTTTAAAGTTTAACGGTATTGATGTTGATAATCCTTTACGACTGGCAGTGAGTGAAAAACAAGCTTTGGGCGATATTTTTAAAACAGCTAGAGCTGAGATGAAAACTGAAGAATGCACACGTTCAATCTTAGTAGGGCACAATGCTTTTTTTGATCTGGGGTTTTTGTATGCGGCAAGTAATCGTAGCAATTTAAAAAATCCTTTTCATCAATTTTCAACGATTGACACCGTAAGCCTTTCAGCGCTTTTTTATGGTGAAACGGTACTTGCTAAGGCTATGCGTGTTGCTAATATAGAGTGGGATGATGCCAGTGCACATTCTGCACTATACGACACTCAAAAGACTGCTGAGCTTTTCTGTCAAATATTCAATACACAAACCTTTGATTAAATTATTATTGAATACTGAGTGATTGAGTCTGTGTCCAGTCTCTAACTTCTTTAGTTAGCTCTGCTGCCGATTTACCCTCTACACCAATGGGTTTTCCGATTACCAGAGTAATAGTACCAGGCTGTTTAACAAAGCTACCTTTAGGCCAAAGTTTGCCAGCATTGTGATATACCGGTGAAATATCACGACCCGTTTTTTTAGCAATCGCAACAGCGCCTTTTTGGTATTCACCCAGTTGTCCATAAGGTTGGCGTGTGCCTTCGGGAAACACCACCACAAAAATACCTTCAGATATTCTTGCAGCACCTTGTTTTATGACTTTTTTGAGCGCTTTAAGTTTTTCACCACGGTTAATAATAATCGGCTTTAAAAGGGATAAACCCCAGCCAAAAATAGGAATCCATTGCAGCTCTTGTTTGAGTACCCAAGTTTGATGCGGAAAGATAGTTTGTAAGGCGAGTGTTTCCCAAGTAGACTGATGATTAGAAATAATCACACAAGCGGTGTTAGGGATATTTTCTTTGCCGACAACAATCAGTTTGATATTAAGTGTAACACGCAACCACCATAGGCAAAATAGTGACCACTTTGACAAAATAGCGTAGCGTACTTTAATCGGTGTAAAGAATAATGCTAGTGCGATTGCAACTAGAGCAGATAGAACCAGCACTGATCCTAAAAAGTAAACTAACGACCTTAAAAACAGCATTCGTATTAGTGAGTGTAAACGTTATAATTCATAGACTTAAGATTTTAACGATTTTCTATGACGGTTAATACCATTCTTTTTGATTTAGACGGCACTTTAATTGATACAGCGCCTGACCTTGCTTATGCGCTTAATAGTTTGCTATTAGAGAATGGCATTGATGAGAAGCCTTATGAACAAATTAAACCTTTGGTGGCTTTTGGTGGCAAAGCATTGATTCAATTTGGTTTTGATTGCGATGAATCACACCCTGAATTCAACAATCGACATCAAAGAATATTAGAAATTTATACGGAAAATATTGATAAATATTCAAAAACGTTTAGAGGTATTGATGCACTGATTGAAACTATTAAAGAGCGTAATCTATTTTGGGGTATTGTCACTAATAAGCCTGAGAATTTGACGCACTTGTTGTTAGATAAGTTAAGCTTAAAGCCTGATGTCGTCGTCTGTGGTGATACCTTAACTTATAATAAGCCGCATCCTGCGCCACTGCTTTATGCTTGTGCTCAGCTTAGTATCTCACCACAACACTGTTGGTTTATTGGCGATGATAAAAACGATATGCTAGCCGGTAAGAATGCACAGATTAAAACCATCGCAGTGACTTATGGTTACGGCAAAGTTGATCAAGATTGGGGTTATGATTATTTAATAGAACAACCATCAGAAATATTGGAGTTAATGAATGGAAATTACTAGCTTATTGATTGGATTGCTTGTCGGTGCAATCGGTGTTTATTTTTATTTAAATGCCAAGTTACAAACTCTTAAAACCGACAAAATTCACCTTGAGGTTAGTCTTGATAAAGAAATCGAAACACATAAGAGAGAAGTAGATTTAATCAATATCGTCAAAGAGCAAATGAGTAAGGATTTCAAGTCTGTGGCTAGCGATATCTTAGCTAAAGATCGTAACGACTTGAGTGCTAAAAACTCTGAGTTATTAACCCCTTTGCAGGCGCAACTTAAAGAGTTTAGAGATAAGATCGAGATTATCACTAACGAGCAGATTAAAGAACGCGCTACTTTAAGTGCACAAATTGAAAACCTTAAGAAAACCAGTGTTGAAGCGCAAGAAACCACGCAAAATCTTACTGATGCTTTGACTTATGATAATAAGCAGCAAGGTGATTGGGGTGAGATGATTTTAAGTTCTATTTTGTCGAGTTCAGGCCTTAGAGAAGGGCACGAATTTGACACCCAAAAACAACTAAAAAACGAAGCAGGGGAAGCTTTTAAGCCGGATGTGGTGTTGCATTTACCTGATGATAAAGACATTATTATTGATTCAAAAGTTTCACTCAAAGCCTACAAAGACTATATCACTAATCAGTCAGACAAAAGCGCACTCAAAGCGCATGTATCTTCAGTTGAAACACATATTAACGGCATTAGCATTAAAGAGTATGAAAATCTTGAAGGTGTATTGACGCTTGATTTTATCTTTGTCTTTATTCCAATTGAATCAGCACTATTAGTCGCACTTGATCAAAAGCCAGATTTATTCACGACTGCTCTGAAAAAGAACATCGTTTTAGTTTCACCATCCACTTTGATGATGAGCCTTAAAACCGTACATCATATTTGGCAAACAGAACGGCAAAATCAAAACTCTGAAGAAATTGCCCGTCAAGCAGGCGCTATGTATGACAAGCTATTTGGTTTTGTTAAATCTATGGATGACATTGAAAAACATCTTGATAAAGCGCAAAAAAGTTATAAAGAAGCGCGTGGTAAATTATCAGATGGTAAGGGTAATTTAATCGGCCGTGCTGAAAAATTAAAGACGCTAGGCGTGCAAAGCAAAAAGGAACTTAAATAATGAATATTTCAACCGATTATAAAATCACCAAAAATGAACTAAAAGACAAGGTTGTTTTAGTTACGGGTGCTAATCGTGGCTTTGGACGAGCAATGACACTTGATTTGGCTAAAGCTGGCGCAACGGTGATTATGCTAGGTCGTGATTTAGGATCAATGGAAACCGTTTATGATGAAGTGGTTGATTTAGGCTATCAAGAACCCGTACTGTATCCGCTTGATTTAGAAGGGGCGACACCTGAACACTATGAGCAGTTACAGGCTAATTTATTAGAAAATTTTGGCAAGCTTGATGGGCTTATTCATAATGCCGGTATTATTGGTACGATGATGCCAATCGAGCAATACGATATTAAGCTATGGTATTCCACGATGCAAATTAACGTCAATGCACCATTCATGCTCACTCAATTCTTAATTCCGGTTTTAAATAAATCTACTGATGCGCGCGTGTTATTTTTATCATCCTCAGTTGGGCGTGATGCTCGTGCTTACTGGGGCGCCTACGGAGTGAGTAAATTTGCCATTGAGGGACTAAGTAAAACCTTATCTGAAGAGTTGGAAAAAACCAATATTAGAGTTAATTCACTAGATCCAAAACGCATGCGTACTAAGATGCGGCAAATTGCCTACCCAGCAGAAAATACAGATAAGAATCCTCTACCAGAGAGCATGTCACCAGCGATTGTATATTTGTTGAGTGAGAGTGCTAAAACCTTAAATGGCGAACAGTTAACGCTAGAGAATTAGCGCTGTAAGTCTTCTGTTAAGTGTGGATGGATCGCCTTCAATATTTCTTTAAAGACTTTCTCAGTGCCAGCAACGACGTTACCTGTTTCTAGGTATTTTCCACGACCTGAAAAATCACCCACATAGCCACCCGCTTCTTTAACCAACAACACACCTGCGGCAATATCCCAAATATTTAGTTCAATTTCCCAGAATCCGTCTAGTCGTCCAGCTGCTAAATAAGCAAGATCTAGAGCGGCAGAACCGGCGCGGCGTATACCCGCAACTTTTGGATGAATAGCCTTGAACATGCCAAGGTAAGCATCTAGGTGTTGAGGCGCTTTAAATGGAAAGCCGGTACCGATTAAAGTATCTTTAAATCCATTAGCACCAGTAACACGAATTCTTTGCTCGTTTAAGTATGCACCTTCACCTTTTGATGCGGTAAATAACTCTTCTTTAAAAGGGTCATAGACAACAGCGTGAGTCGGCTCATTATTTTCATATAAGGCAATTGATACTGCGTACTGCGGAAAACCATGTAAGTAATTAGTGGTGCCATCAAGCGGATCAAGAATCCAAACAAATCGTTTGTCTTTACCTACAATTTCACCGTTTTCTTCACCCAAAATTGAATGATCAGGAAAGGCATATTTCAACTCGTCTATAATGGCATCTTCAGCGGCTTTATCTACTTCTGAAACAAAGTCATTAGCTGCTTTGTTTTCAATCGTTAGTAGGTCGATCTGATTGTGATATCTTAAAATGATGTCACCGGCTTTTCGCGCAGCTTTAACGGCAATATTAAGCGTAGGATTCATAATTAAATAGACAAATGGAAAAAGACACAAATTATACCTTTGATAATGTACGCGTGGTTATGGTTAATACCACTGAACCTGGCAATATTGGTGCAGCTGCCCGCGCAATGAAAAATATGAATCTGTCTAGACTCTATTTGGTTAATCCAAAAGGTTATCCTTCGGCCGTCGCTACTGCTCGTGCCAGTGGTGCAGATGATGTATTAGCCGGTGCTGTAGTTTGTGAGACGCTTGAAGAAGCCTTGCAAGGTTCACACTTAGTTATTGGCGCCAGTGCACGTCAGCGTAACATCAAGTGGAAACAAATGGATGTGGTGGGTGCTTGTGGTGAGATACAAAAAACCACTGTTGTTGAAGGGCAAGAAGTGGCAGTGGTATTTGGTACGGAAAAATATGGCCTTACCAATGAAGAGCTAGATTTGTGTCAAATACTAATGACCATCCCAGGCAATCCTAATTACTTTTCACTCAATGTGGCATCAGCCATTCAAGTATTCGCCTATCAAAACTACGTTTATAACACCACCACAAAATTTGAAAAGAGTAGCAATGAATTGGCTAGCTTTGATGAATTAGAAGGTTTTTACACGCATCTTGCTCAAGTGCTAGAGCATATCGAATACTTTGAAGATAAACGCCCTAAAGAGCTTCTTATGCGACGTTTGAGACGATTCTTTGGCAGATCAGAGCCGGAAAAAGAAGAAGTGGCAATCTTCAGAGGAATTCTTAGGAATATTAAGCCATTTTCTAAATAATTTGTTTTTTAGGCGTAGAACTGAATATGATAGAGGCACAAAAATAGTGCACAAGGATATTACAGAGTTGAAAAAATCTTAAGAAAATTAATGATTTTTAAATAGATAAAGCCCGATTTATTGGGCTTTATTGTTATGAGATTGTAAACTTTATGAATTAACCAATAAGTTTATTCATACGTTTGACAAACTCAGCCGGATCTTTAAGTTGGCCACCCTCACTAAGAACCGCTTGATCGAATAAAACATTTACTAAATCTTCATCGACTTTGGTTTTAAGTTTTTCAACCAACGGGTGGGTTGGGTTTATTTCAAGAATTGGTTTAGTCTCAGGCACGTCTTGACCTAGAGATGCCATGATTCTTTCCATGTTGCCACCCATTTCATTTTCATCAGCAACCAGACAAGAAGGGGATTCACTGAGGCGATTAGAAATCTTAACTTCTTTAACTTGCGCATCAAGAATTGTTTGCATTTTTTCTAGTGTTTCTTTGTAGCCTTCAGCTGTTTTTTCTTTCTGTTGTTTTTCTTCTTCAGAGTCTAAATCTTGCAAGTCACCTTTGGCGATTGATTGCAGGGTTTTACCTTCGAACTCGGTAAAGTTATTGACCATCCATTCATCTACACGGTCAGATAGTAGTAATACCTCAATGTCTTTTTGCTTGAAGATTTCTAGATGTGGAGAGCCTTTAGCAGCTGCATAAGTCTCAGCAGTTACATAATAAATATTGGTTTGATCATCATCCATGCGTTCGATGTAATCAGCCAATGAGACAGTTTGATCTTCACCTTCAGACTTGGTAGTAGCAAAGCGCATCAGGTTGGCAATCTTGTCTTTATTACTAAAGTCTTCAACCACACCTTCTTTCATCACCATACCAAACTCTTTCCAGAAGATGGCATATTTCTCCGGCTTGTTTTTAGCCATTTTTTCTAATTCTTTTAAAATTCGAGAAACTGAAGCTTTGCGAATGGTATCAACCACTTTATTGCCTTGCAGGATTTCACGAGAGACATTGAGAGATAGATCAGCCGTATCAATCACACCTTTAATAAAGCGTAAGTACATTGGCATTAGATTTTCATTGTCTTCCATGATGAATACACGTTTGGCGTAGAGTTTAATTCCACCTTTGCGCTTAGGCTCCCACATGTCAAAGGGTGCTTTAGATGGGATAAATAATAATGAGATGTAGTCTAAGTTACCCTCAACGCGGTTATGGAGTTGCGTGAGTGGTGCTTCAAAATCATAAGTTAATGATTTGTAAAACTCATCATAATCTTCTTGCTTAAGTTCTTTTTTATCTTGCGTCCAAAATGCGTTGGCTTTATTGACTGTTTCATACTCGATAGCATCTGACTCTTCTTCAGAGGCCTTAACCATCATGATTGGTATAGTGATATGGTCAGAATATTTTGAGATAATATTACGTAAGCGATAGTCATCTAAGAATTCTTTTTCATCGTTTTTCAGGTGTAGTGTGACTGAAGTACCAAATTCTGGACAATCAACCGTTTCTGTTGAATATTTGCCTTTACCAGTGGACACCCATTTAGTACCTTTTTTAGTTTTAGATCCTGCTTTTCTGGTGATTAAGGTGACTTTATCAGCCACAATAAAGGCAGAGTAAAAGCCAACACCAAATTGACCAATTAGATTGGAATCTTGCGCTTGTTTTTCATCTAGATTTTTTAAGAATTTTTGTGTACCAGAATTAGCAATGGTGCCAATATTTTTGTTAACTTCAGCTTCAGTCATGCCAATGCCATTATCACTAATAGTAATCGTACCTGCGTCTTTGTTAACCTCCACATGAATTTGTAATTCTTCTTTACCCTCAACTAAGGCGTCATTTGAAAGCGACTCAAACTTAAGCCTGTCAACCGCATCAGAGGCATTTGAAATTAGTTCTCTAAGGAAAATTTCTTTGTTTGAATACAAAGAATGAATCATTAAATGTAGTAGTTGAGAGACCTCAGTTTGGAAAGTATGTGTTTGTTTTGTCGCCATTTGTTTATTCCTATTTTGTGCGTAAAATACATTGATATGGGCAAAGTTATAAAATTCAAGTGAAAACACAAATTACACAATTTATGTTGTATTTGCGTGTTGAACGTCACTATGCACTTAATACTCAACAAGCCTATCAGCGCGACTTGCAACAACTGTTAAGTTTTGCAAATCAACAGGGGGTTAATAGCTGGATTGATTTAACCAGCGAGCACCTGAATTTACTGGTGATGAAAATGCGCCACGCCAACAGTAGTGGCCGCACCATTCGCCGTCATCTGTCTTCTATTCGTGGGTTTTTGAGCTACCTTGTCAATCAAAGTTTTTTATCAAGAAATTGCGCACTGGGCTTGCAACCACCAAAGATCAATCAAAGCCTACCAAAAACATTGGATTATGGTCAATTGACACTTATGCTCATTCCAAACTCTAACTCACTCTCAGAGCTACGTGATGTGGCTATTATTGAGGTAATTTATTCGTGTGGGCTTCGTGTGTCAGAATTAGTCGGCCTTGATGTTAATGACGTGGATGCCGAGCAAGGATTTTTGAG
Source organism: uncultured Gammaproteobacteria bacterium (assembly GCA_937899995.1). Lineage (GTDB taxonomy): Bacteria > Pseudomonadota > Gammaproteobacteria > PS1 > Pseudothioglobaceae > Thioglobus_C. The sequence continues at coordinate 2,493 of CALCCK010000030.1, read as the reverse complement.
TGTGATGGGCAAGGGTGGCAAGATGCGTCATACCCCATTAGGTGAGCCTGCCCAAAAAGCGATTACTAATTATTTACAAAAAACAGGCACTACTCAGGGCGCCTTATTTTTAAACAATCGACAAGTTAGGATTAGCGTCAGAGCCATACAAGAAATGGTGAAAAAACGTGCACTTGAAGTCGGTATTAAGATCAATGTGCATCCGCATATGTTACGCCATGCGGCAGCGACGCATTTTTTACAATCGAGTCATGATCTACGTTCAGTGCAAGAATTTTTGGGCCACGAGAGTATCAAGTCAACTCAAGTGTACACACACCTGGATTTTTTAGAGCTCTCTAAAGTGTATGATCAGTGTCATCCAAGAGCAAAGAAATCTTCATGAGTTTTAGGCAGAGATTAGCGGCAAACTGCCTAAATGCTAGCGGAGTGATTAGTTATCCTACGGATACGATACAAGGTTTGGGTTGTTTACCAAGGTTCGAGTCATCCATTGAGCGAATCTTACAACTTAAATGTCGCTCAGCCTCTAAAGGGCTAATACTATTAGCCAGTGATGTCCATTACTTTACTGATTATGTGGCAGATCCATCGCAACTTAGTCAGATTACAATCGACCAAGTGCCAACTACCTATTTATTAAAGGCTAGCCAAAATACATCACAGTTACTAACCGGTGGATTTGATACAGTAGCAATACGATTAACAAACAATCCCTTGGTATCAAACTTATGTCAAAAAACTCACAGCGCTTTAGTTTCTACCAGTGCCAATACGGCAGGGAAACATACCGCGACTAGCACACTAGATTTGGTAGTATTTTTTAAGCAAGAATTAGATTTTATTATTACTCCACGAAACTATAATAACCAACCATCAAGAATAATTAATTTACAAACTGGGGAGCGTCTTAGATGATTGATCAGGTTAAAGCTTATTTATTAGGTCTGCAACAAGATATTTGTGATCAATTAGAGCAAGTGGATGGAAAGGCCAGCTTTATTAAAGATGAATGGCAAAAGCCAGACAACAGTGGTAATGGTATAACCCGCGTACTAACCGATGGTACTGTGTTTGAACAAGCCGGTGTTAACTTTTCTATTGTACATGGTGATAATATGCCAGCTTCAGCAACGGCATTACGCCCAGAGTTAGCAGGGCGTAGCTTTAGTGCTTTGGGCGTGTCTTTGGTGATTCATCCGCTTAACCCTTACGCACCCACTTCACATGCGAATGTGCGTTTCTTTATTGCTGAAAAAGACGGTGAAGATCCTATCTGGTGGTTTGGCGGCGGCTTTGATCTCACACCTTATTACGGCTTTGATGAAGATGCTATTTTGTGGCATCAAACAGCCAAAGACGCTTGCGATCCTTTTGGCGAAGACGTATACCCAAAATACAAAAAATGGTGCGATGATTATTTTTACATGAAGCACCGTGACGAACAACGAGGTGTTGGCGGCTTGTTTTTTGATGATCTTAACGAAGGCGGATTTGATCAGTGTTTTGCTTTTATGCAAAGTGTGGGTAATAGCTATATTAAAGCCTATCGACCAATTGTTGAGCGCCGTAAAGACACACCATTTACCGACCATGAAAGACAATTCCAACTGTATCGCCGTGGCCGTTACGTCGAGTTTAATTTAGTCTATGATCGCGGCACTTTATTTGGTTTGCAAACGGGTGGTCGCACCGAGTCAATCTTAATGTCGTTGCCACCTCTTGTGCGCTGGGAATACCAGTACGAACCTGAAGCGGGTAGTGAAGAAGAAAGACTCTATGAGCGTTTTATTCAGCCTCAAGATTGGCTAGGGCTTGAGTAAGTTATATGAAACATCATATTGACGCCAAACGTTTGTTATGCCCAATGCCAGTGATACGCTTAGGCGAGATGATCGATATCATTGATACTGGCGATACAATTGAAATGCTGGCCACTGACCCAGGCGTGCTACATGACATCCCTGCTTGGTGTAAAGTGCATGGCCACAAAGTCGTTGAAATTCATGAAAAAACTGATGAGATTATTCTACTTGTAGAAAAAATAGGGTAGAATTATGCGCTGTTTTTGTTATAAATTATAACAATCAAAACAAAAAGAATTATGCTTGCAACGGCGCAGGCTGTTTGACAATGATTGCCAACAAAATTAAATAGTTAAAAATAGGAGAAAGTATGTCTGCTAAAGATGTAATGAAGATGATGAAGGACAACGAAGTTAAATTCGTTGATTTCCGTTTTACTGACACTAAAGGTAAAGAGCACCATGTCAGTGTGCCAGCTCACCAAGTTGATGCTGATAAATTTGAAGAGGGCCAAATGTTTGACGGTTCTTCAATCGCCGGTTGGAAAGATATTAATGAATCAGATCGGAAGAGCGTCGTGTAGGGAAAGAGTGTAGATCTCGGTGGTCGCCGTATCATTAAAAAAAAAAAAAAAAACTACATAACCTTCCAACCCTCCAATACTCATATCATCCCTGATACACCTCAA
>CALCCK010000029.1 GCA_937899995.1 uncultured Gammaproteobacteria bacterium | reverse complement strand
GTTAGATCTGTGGTGTTTTTTTTTTCAAGCAGAAGACGGCATACGAGATAGGCTTGTGACTGGAGTTCAGACATGTGCTCTTCCGATCTATTATTCATCCCTGTCGGCAGAAAAAATGCATGCTAGTGGGAAGCGCATCAGTTGGCCTATGATACTTTTCAAGGCTTTTTTTGGGTTCGTAAGAGCTTATATTTTAAGAAAAGGATTTTTAGATGGCTGGCCAGGCTTAGTTGTGTCTGTCTCAACAGCTATTTCAGTTTATTACAAATATCTGAAACTCAAAGAGCTAGAAATGAGTGATATTAAAAATCAGTCCCAATGAAGATCTTTGTCTAAAAATTTTTGAAGTTTTGCATTGTATGGTTCGAATATAAGCTTAAGATTTTCTCTCATATCTGCAGACATAGTATCTTTATATCCACCAGTATTATGTTTTTTCTTTGGATTTGTTTTGATATGCTTAACTCCTAAAAAATCACAAATCTGCTTTAAACTACCGTCAGTATCTTGAAAGAAATCCTCGCTTGATAAAATTAACATTTGATTTTTAGAAAAAAATTCTAGCCAATTGTTAACCTGGTCAATATATTTTCCACGCTCAATATAAGAAAAGTGATTGTAGTTATAGCTAATATAAGATGGGTCAGCAAGTAATCGATCTTTTTCACCAGAAAGTCTTTTTGATTCTGATTCTATTGCATCTTCAAAACTAAGTGATTCTCTGCCTGCCCTCACTTGGTGTTTGTAGCTCGAATACGCCCTATCAATAGGGTTCCTTAATAAAGCAATAACTTTTACATTTGGCAACATTTGCTTAACTCTTTTGGGGACAATGGGGTTGTATAGGTAATGTGTAGTACCCTCAAAGTATAATTTCCCAGCCCTCTTTTTTGGAAAATTTGATCTGTACCAAATTTCCCCTCTAGAATAGTCCTCATCAAAGAAAGATAATTCTTTTACAACATAGTTAGGATTGATATCTGGATGTTTTGCTAAGTACCTATAAAGAGAGGTTGTTCCACCTTTTTGAGTGCCAATAATCATAAAATCTGGAAGAGCTCTGTTTTCATGGGTGAGCATTCTATATCTTGCAAGTGCGCGCTTACGAAATGATCTTTTTTCATAAGTCGGTTGAGTTATTTTTTCTTGTAGTTTCTTAATGAGTTGCATATGTATGTTAAATTATTACATTTTTTTTGCTACACGTAGGATGTAAAACTTCTTCCATTAATTTGCCTTTAATTCTATCGATGTTCACGTGACCCTCCCGTAAGCGTCTAATGTTTTATTAGTTGTTGATTCCCAATTAATTTGTTTGGATTTTTTCAATCCATTTTCTGCAATTTTATTGCGCAAGTTTACCTGCTGATTTAGCATTTGAATATTTTTTGATATTTCTTTTGAGTTTTTCGGATTGTTCAGAATAATAGCCTCTTCATTGCTTAGATGCTCACTAAATCCACAATACTCTGAACTACTTACAATGACAGGCAGTTTGTGTGACATGGCCTCAAGCACAACCATGCCATAGGTGTCTCCGAGTGTGGGATGGATTAGGGCATCTGCCACAGGGTAGAGTTCGCTCATATTTTTAACAGATCCAATAAAATGCGTATTAGTTTTAACCATAGATGAATGGATTTCTATCTCTTTGGGGTCCCCATTGCCTGCAACGACAATATGTATACTCTTGTCATTTAAACTTTCTAGCGCCTTAATAATTGCTGGTAGACCTTTGCGCTTAAATCCATGGGCAACAAACAATAGTACAAATGCGGATACTGGAATATTGTAATCTTCTCTATATTTTTCGCGCAATTTAGTTATTTCTCTCTCATTGTATGATTGAATTTCAATACCAGGGTGGGCGATTGTCATATGCTCATAGAGTTTTGGGTAGCTTTCTAAAATATTACGTGATAAATATTCAGACACACTAATGAAATGCCTATTGGATAATGCTTGCATTTCCTTATTTTCCAGCCATAAGTACGCTATTTTTCTAGGGCTCAATAAGGTATTAGCCCAGCGCAGTACTTTCTTAATACCTTTAGTTTGTGTCCATTTAGTCCTAACACAAGGCACATGGAGCGTATAGATATTGGCATGTGTGGCCATATCGTGAGAATGGACAATATCAAATTTATTCTGTGTGGCACGCTTTGTTAGCCATGAAAATAATAGTTGATTGACAAACCGAGGTTTTTTAAACCATTGGGGTATTTTATGAAAGGATATATAGTCTGAATGTTCAGAATTATGCTGTGAAAAAACATGCACCTCATGAATTTTACTTAGTCTATTGGTTAACTCTACACAGTATCGTTCGGCACCACCACCAGAGCTGTTAAAGTTGCGTATCAATATTGCAACCTTCAAGCGGTTATTATTCATGTTTGTTTCCGTACTTTTCGATCTTCGTACTTACTGAGTATTTTTATTAAGAATAAATGGACAAAGGTTCGATGAGTAATAGGCACTCTGGGTAGTGAAAAAGTATCAGTATTAGATTCTGCACGGCCACGGTTAACCGTGGTTGCAGTAATATATCCTGCGTTCTTGGCAAGGGTTACAATCTCATCGTTGTAACTGCCATATGGATAGCAGAAATGCCTAACAGAACAATCAAATTGACTCTCAAGGTCAACGCGGGATTGCTCTATTTCTGTAGTTGCGAGATCAATATCACATTCAGCAAGGCGCACGTGATTTTGGCTATGTGAGCCAATCTCCATACCGCTGTTAATCCACTCTTTAATTTCATTCTCATTCATTAGTGGATTTTCATCAATGCCTTTATTGAGATCCCATTCGTTAATACCACCAATTTTTTGACTAATGATATAACAAGTAGCACTAAAACCAAATTTTTTTAAAATAGGCAGTGCATTGGTCAAGTTATTCTTAAAACCATCGTCAAAAGTAATGCCCACGACTCTACCTTTTTTCCTCCCAGTTAAGTACGGTTCTAGCTCACTCATACTAAGCCCTTGATAACCTATTATGTGTAAAACCCACATTTGCAATTTGAATAATTTGGGTGGCACATGCAAACTACGCATTATCGTACCTTTTGGCATTGATGCAATACTATGGTACATTAGGATGGGAATGGGTTTATGCGACATTTTTTTGATTATAACAAACTATATTATTTTTTAATATTAAAGTAGAATATATGGCATTAAATTTTAACAGTTAATTAAATGCAAAGTATAAATACAGTATGGCATCATGCCACTGTTACTAGACATAGGCGAAATCAACAAAATAATCATAAATCAGCTGTCTTATGGTTCACAGGGTTGTCAGGTTCTGGAAAATCCACCTTAGCGCACTGCGTAGAGGAAGAGCTTTATCAGCTTGGCTGTCGAACAATAGTATTAGATGGAGACAATGTTCGCCATGGATTGTGTGGCGATTTGGGATTTAGCGATGTTGATCGCAAGGAAAATCTCAGGCGTATAGGTGAGATGAGTAAACTTTTTGTTGAAGCGGGGGTAATCACACTAACCGCTTTTATCTCTCCTTTTTCTGATGATAGAAACAGAGTTAAGAGTCTGATGGGGCAGAGTGAATTTATAGAAATTTTTGTTGACTGTTCTATCGATATTTGTGAAAAAAGAGATACTAAGGGTTTGTATAAAAAAGCTAGAAAAGGAGAGGTAGCAAATTTTACTGGGGTTAGTTCGCCATATGAACCACCAGAAAACCCTGATCTGGTGGTTGATACCGGGAGTCAAACATTGGACGAATCTGTAAAATTAGTCATGAACCTGTTGATTGATAGAGGTATTATCAACAATGAAAATTAAACCGTACGATATCAATATCAATATCAATGTCATTGTTAATATTGCAAAAGAAGCGGGTGATAAAATTTTACAAATTTACAACAACGGCTCATTTGATTATCAATTAAAAATCGACAACAGTCCATTAACAGAAGCAGATATTGCTGCCCATAATTTAATAACACAACGTTTAAAAGCAATAACACCAGAAATACCAATTTTATCTGAAGAATCCTCATCTATTCCGTGGCAAGAAAGAAAGCAGTGGAAATACTATTGGCTGGTAGATCCACTAGATGGAACAAAAGAATTTGTAAAAAAAAATGGAGAATTCACAGTTAATATTGCATTGATCCATCAAAATGATCCAATTATTGGCGTTGTTCATGCCCCAGTATTAAACGAAACATGGGTTGGTGAACAGGGAAGGCCAGCAATCAAGATAGAACAAGGAAATACGATAGTAATTAAAACAAAACCATACAAACAAGGAAGAGTTTATCAGGTGGTTGGCAGTAGATCACATGCTGGAGATAGTCTAAATAAGTTTCTTCTGGAATTGGGAGAATGTCAACTGATATCGATGGGAAGCTCTATTAAACTCTGCCTAGTGGCAGAGGGGAAGGCACATATATATCCAAGACTTGGCCTAACATCAGAATGGGATACCGCTGCTGCACATGCTGTGGTTAATTCAGCGGGTGGAGAGGTTGTTGAATTCGAAACTAAAATGCCGTTGAAATACAATACTAAAGATTCATTGCTCAATCCTTTTTTCATTGTTCGAGATAAATCGAGCATACCATTGTGAAAATATTAATAGAGCTCCCTACCTGGCTTGGTGATTGTGTAATGACAACCCCTGCAATCGAAAATATCATTAATTTTTATAATGATGTTCAAATCACAGTAATCGGCTCATTTGTATCGATTGAGGCAATGAAGTTTCACCCAAAAGTTGTCAAAACAGTTGTTTTAAATAAAAAATGTGGCTCTTTCTACAAAACTGCAAAGAATTTAGGTGATTTTGATACGTTCCTATCATTTCGAAGCTCAATACGATCAAAATTTTTGAAATTCTTAATATCGAGTGATAATAAGTTTCAATATGATAAATATAAATATATCAATAGCCATCAAGTCGAAAAATATAATGATTTTGTTAATGACAGTTTGAACATTAAATCATCTGCAGGTAAGTTAGTCTTACATACTGACAAAGTTAGCAAAGCCAATCTACAAAAGCTCTTGGGTATTAATCCTGGTGCGTCGTATGGTAGTGCTAAGCGTTGGTATCCTGAGGAATTTGCAAAAGTAGCTGTTGAATTATCCACTGAATACGACATCATTATATTTGGTGGTCCGAATGAAACAGATATCGCTAAAGATATTGAGAGATCGCTCATTATTCAAGGAATAACCAATTATCAAAATCTGGCAGGGGTTACCAGTGTTACAGAGCTTATTAAGCATATTTCAGCCCTTGATTTATTTATTACTGGAGACAGTGGGCCTATGCATGTGGCAGCAGCCTTTCAAGTCCCAACGGTAGCTATATTTGGCCCCACTAAGGATAATGAGACCTCACAATGGATGAATGATAAAAGCATTATTGTGAAAAAGAACCTTGATTGTCAACCTTGTATGAAACGCACGTGTCCATTACAGCATCATGATTGCATGAATTTAATTAAAGCAGTAGATGTATTAGATTCAGTTAAATCCCTTTAAAGAGAAGTGTTTAATGGCTAAATGTTTGGTCAACTAAATGGCAAATCGTATGCCCAATGACAATATGCATTTCTTGAATGCGCGGTGTATCTTCTGCGGGAACAACCAGGTTTATATCGCAAATCTCATTCATTTCTCCCCCATCCCGGCCACTTAATCCTATGGTTTTACACCCTAAATCATTTGCTAATTTCAGTGCACTAATGACATTAGCACTGCTGCCACTAGTGCTAATACCAATGACTGCATCACCTTTATTTGCCAGCGCTTCTACTTGCCTGTCAAACACCCGTTCATAGCCATAGTCGTTGCCAATTGATGTAAGTACTGAAGTGTCAGTAGTAAGTGCAATAGCCGCTAAGCCTTTGCGCTCAGCCTTGTATCTACCTACCAGCTCTGCAGCAATGTGTTGAGCATCGGCAAGATCGGAAGAGCGTCGTGTAGGGAAAGAGTGTAGATCTCGGTGGTCGCCGTATCATCAAAAAAAAAACAACAAAAACCAAAAAAAAAAAACAAATATTGTTTTCCAAACGCTACCACACTACGCACCCCCTCTTCATCATGCGTTTATACCCCATCC
>CALCCK010000028.1 GCA_937899995.1 uncultured Gammaproteobacteria bacterium | reverse complement strand
GGTAGTAAGCTGCTGTCATGAAGTGGGAGAGTTGTATTACTGAAGTCAATGTGTACATAATCAATTTCATCTTTTATTTTTTTATATTTTTTTTTTTTTAATGATACGGCGACCACCGAGATCTACACTCTTTCCCTACACGACGCTCTTCCGATCTGACATCTCTCCAAAAAAATAAATTATACATAATATTAAAAATAACGATTAAAATTCAAAGATTTTCAATTATTGATATAATCCTGATATGAATATAACTAAACTAAATCTATCTTTATTGTTTGTAGTACTAATTTCGTTAAGTAGTATTGCTAATGAATTTACAATATTAGATTATCACAATGGTATTAAAACCGATAAACTTCCATGCAAGATGGGAATGGTTAACAATTGGATTCAAAATGATCAGTACATGTGTGTGTTTAATAATTCAAAAACTGATGTTATGGAATTTCAAAGCGACCCTATCAGTCAAGAGGTTTATCGAATAGATAGATATGTCTTGTTAAAAACTGTTGATGCGCTAGCTATTTCAAAGAAGTTGTTTATTAAATATGGGAAGCCCAATGATGGCTTTCAAAACAAATCCTTTCTCATTCCTTTACCAATGATGACCTGGGGAGAATCAAAAATAGAAAAAACCTCTATATATAGCGCAAATATCAAGCACCCAGAAAAAAATGGAACCGGCCTTTCACTTCAATTTCTACAATGTAGCGGCATTAGTCTTGGAAAATGCAGAAATTTGTTTGATATAACCAGCAATTCCCCTAATTTAACTGTTTTAAATTTAACGATTTTTGATGCTGACAGATACAACTATTCTACGATAGTCATTAAAACTGGTAAGGCGCCTAAAATTGAGAAAACTATAAAAATAGAAACTTTGAAAACTCAAGATATTACTGATTTTAAATTTTAAAGAACCTAACTAATCTTCATTCCCGGCTTTGCGCCTGAGTCTGGAGATAATATGTGCAGTGATTTTCCATCGCCTGCAGCTAAAATCATACCTTCAGAAATTCCAAATTTCATTTTTCTTGGTGCTAGATTAGCCACCATCACCGTTAAACGACCTTCAAGATCTTCTGGAGAATAATGCGCTTTAATACCAGTAAATACGTTACGTGTGTTTTCTTCACCAATATCTAACGTTAATTGTAATAACTTATCAGCACCTTCGACATGCTGTGCTTTTACAATCTTAGCAATACGTAGGTCAATTTTCGTAAAATCATCAATCTGAATCATATAGTCATCCTCTTTCTCTTCTTCGTTTGTTTGCATGTTTTGTTTTGAAGCTTCGATTACTTTTTCAATTTGCTCATCTTCAATACGAGACATCAGTGGTTTAAATTTATTAATCTGATGTTTGGTCAATGGGTGTTTAATATCGTTCCAATTTAGCTCATCAATATTTAAAAATGCTTCGACTTGCGTGGCCATCACCGGTAACACTGGCTTAAGATAAGTCATTAATACTCTAAATAAATTAATCGCCAATGAAGTCACATCGTGTACTTGTGCTTCCTTACCCTCTTCTTTTACTAATTGCCAAGGCTTGTGTTCATCAATATATTGGTTGGCTTTGTCGGCGAGTTTCATAATCTCACGCATCGCTTGGTTGTAATTACGTGCCTCATAAAGCTTAGCGATATCATCACCCTTGGCGACAAACTCATTATACAAATCACCTTCGATAGCATAAGCCGATAACGTTTTGTTAAATTTCTTAACAATAAAGCCTGCACTGCGAGAGGCAATATTAACCACTTTTCCGACCAAATCAGAATTCACACGCTGTTTAAAGTCTTCCAAATTAAGGTCGATATCATCAATCTTAGCAGATAGCTTGTAAGCGTAATAATAACGCAAACATTCAGGGTTTAAGCTTTCCAAATACGTTCTAGCCTGGATGAATGTGCCACGAGATTTACTCATCTTTTGGCCGTTAACCGTTAAGAAGCCATGTGCAAAAATAGCGCTTGGTGTGCGGTAATCAGCACCCATCAGCATCGCCGGCCAAAATAGCGCATGAAAATAGACGATGTCTTTACCAATAAAATGGTACAGCTCAGTTTCTGAATCTTTATTGAAATATTCGTCAAAATCTAAGCCTTGTTCGTCACATAATTTTTTAAAGCTAGCCATGTAGCCAATCGGCGCATCAAGCCATACAAGATCGGAAGAGCGTCGTGTAGGGAAAGAGTGTAGATCTCGGTGGTCGCCGTATCATTAAAAAAAAAAGAAAGAACAAACAACAACATACAAAAAGCACACCGAGCACCAATGACACCC
>CALCCK010000027.1 GCA_937899995.1 uncultured Gammaproteobacteria bacterium | reverse complement strand
TTTCGGGCACCACCGAAGTCTACACTCTTTCCCTACACGACGCTCTTCCGTTCTTCGGCAACAAAACCATCAATATCAAGTAGCAATGCTTCGTCATAACCATCAATCAATGCCTCTTGCAAAGCCAACATTGAGTTAATGTAGTTGCCGTTCGCTTTGGCTTTAGTCATGGAAATATTAACATGATGACGTGTGTAGCTCGATGTTTTGATGCGAATACCTTTGGTCATGTTCTCTTCGCCTAAGTACGAGCCCCATTCCCAGGCAGCAATAATCGTGTGCACTTTTAGCCCATCCGCACGTAAACCCATGCCTTCAGAACCGTAAAAACTCATTGGACGAATATAAGCACTATCTAGGTTGTTTTTTGAAACGGCGTCTTTTTGAGCTTGGTTAATCTCTTCTTTAGAAAAGCCAATATCCATATTCATAATCTTCGCCGAATTAAACAAACGATTGGTATGTTCCTCGATACGGAATATTGCCGGACCGTTAGCAGTTTGGTAAGCACGAACACCTTCAAACACGCCCATACCATAATGTAATGTATGTGTTAGCACGTGAACCTTAGCCTCTCGCCAATCAACCCACTCACCATCAAACCAAATAAAACCATCTCTATCGTCAAATCCTGGCATCTCTATTCCTTATCTAATTCAAATGCGTTGTGCAATGAACGCACCGCTAATTCTAAATACTTTTCATCAATTACAACCGATATTTTAATCTCAGAAGTAGAGATCATTTGAATATTAATATTCTCTTGATGTAATACTTTGAACATTTGTGTTGCAATACCTGCGTGTGAACGCATACCAATACCCACCAACGACACTTTAACCACTTTATCATCAGTTTGTACGCCCATAGCACTTAACTCGTCACAAATTGATTGTAAGATCGCTTGCGCCTTATCAAAGTCATTACGATGTACGGTAAAGGCAAAATTAGTTAGACCTTCACGGGCTGAAACGCTCTGGACAATCATATCAACTTCAATATTAGCCTCACTAATTGGCTTTAATATTTTATAAGCAATACCGGGCTCATCGGGCACACCAATTAAGCTCAACTTAGCTTCATCAATATTATGCGCAATCCCTGAAATAATCGCTTGTTCCATAATGTTTTCCTCACTGGTAATTAATGTGCCTACAGGATTGTCAATCAAAGATGATAACACCCTTAAAGGTACTTTGTATTTTGATGCAAACTCCACGCTGCGGATTTGCAAAACCTTTGAACCAAGCGATGCCATCTCAAGCATCTCTTCATAGCTCACCGTATTCATTTTTCTAGCCTTTGGCTCAATACGTGGGTCTGCGGTGTACACGCCATCTACATCGGTATAAATTTGACACTCGTCAGCATTCAGTGCTGCTGCCAAAGCAACCGCAGTGGTATCAGAACCACCACGTCCTAATGTTGTGATGTGACCATCCTCATCGACACCCTGAAAACCAGCCACAACAACAACTTTACCGGCTTCTAAACTTTCACGTATACGGTGATCGTCAATCGACTTGATGCGCGCCTTACCATGCTCACTATCGGTAGTAATACGCACCTGCGAACCGGTATAGGAGATTGCATCACAGCCCAACTGTTGCAACGCCATAGAAAGCAGTGAAATTGTCACCTGTTCACCTGTCGTCAAAAGCACATCCATTTCTCTTAAGGAAGGCGTTTCTTGAACATCTTTGGCAAGTGCTGTCATGCGATTAGTTTCACCACTCATGGCAGAGACACTCACCACCAGTTGGTCACCATTATCGGCAAAAGCTTTAATCTTTTTGGCGACGGCTTGAATCCTCTCAACTGAGCCGACTGAAGTTCCGCCATATTTTTGTACAATCAATGCCATTGGTTATCTATTAATCAATAATTCATGAATTATACGTTAGCATAACTATTTTCAGCAATAAAAAAAGGCCTACCTAAGTAAGCCTTTTTATATAAATCCTTATTACTTTTATTTACTTCTTATTACCAAACACATATTTTGGCTTGAAAACGTAGATTAATATTGGAATGATTGTCAGTGCAAGCACTACATCAATAATTAACGCTTGAGAAATAAACACGCCTAGAGCCCACGTGTTTGCTAATTGTGTCATTAGTAGTGGGATAAAGCTTGCAATCAACACCACAATTGATGCAAACACTGCCGCACCTGTGGTTTCTAGAGTGTTTCTAAGAGATTCTACCCACTGCCCACCGGTGGCCACCATCTCTTCCTTAAGACGGGAAATCATATAAATACCATAGTCAACGCCTAGACCCATTGCAATTGATAACGATACTAGCGTTGCAAAGTGCAAGTTACCTGACCAGTTTTCTATACTGGTGTAGTAGGCACCTAAACCATACTGACCAAACAGCGTAATTAACAATGTAAATGTTAAGATACCTGATACGATTGGGGAACCAAAGATGAGTGCAGCAATAATGAAAATTGCAAGTGCTGTTACCAATGGTGACTTAATATATTCCACTTCGGCAACATCGTGTGTTGCTTCCGTTGCACCTAAGAAACCACCAACAGCCATCGTTGTTGTACCACTATCTTCAACTTGTACTTGCTTAGCAACCCAGTCACCACCTTGGTTTGAGCAATCACTACGTTTGGTTGGTGAGTTAGACTCATTAACCGCATCAATTGAACAAATACCCACTTCAGGCATGGTAATTAAATCACCTGATTTAAAGCCCCAAGTAACCAAATCAAACCCTGGCTCACCCTTGTTATCTTCAAACCACTGCTGGATATCTTTCACCGTTTGGTGAGTTTTAACCGGATCCATGGTATTTACAAAGCCCATGATTACACCCTCGTTCCAATCCTTGGCCACGAATGCGTCTAAATCACCTGCATTGGTATTGGCTTCTAATAAGCCATTAAAGCCTGAAACAACGCTGTTGGCATTTGGAACCCAATTAGGATCCTCAGGATCACCATAAACATCCATATTAGCAGCAATAAACTTATTATTCGGTACATGGAAGTACTTAAGATCTGGCTCCTGACCTTCAGGCGTCATCATCAACATGTTTACAATCTTCAAGAATTGAATGTATGAGCCAGTAAAACCAATATACGGATGAGATCTCATCCAATCTTCGGTCTTTTCAATCGCTGCCATGACTTCAGCATTGTTAAACGCACCTTGGGGTGCATCCTCATCCTCATCCCAACACTTAGTACTTGGTGTTTGAGAACCATCATAAACACAAGCTGGCAACATTGGAAAATGTTCAACCTTGCCCTTAATTGGAATATTCACTGAAATCACACCTGGCATTACTTCACCGAGTCGACGTAAATCAATATTCGCATCAGAATCGTATTTAAACGCCGCACGAGCATAGTTGATACCTACTTCAATGCCAGGCATTGAAGTATCAACCACGTCTGTCCTATTTATATCAATAAGCTTAGTATGACTGTTACTCCACACAACTAAGCCAACAATCATTGCAATTGGAATAATCTTAGCTGGACCCGTGATCACCTTAGTTAGCGTTGCCGCCATACCTTTTTCAAATCCTGATGATTCTGTCATTGAAGCATCTTTCTGAACATCTTTAGGTGAGAACATCGCCATTAAGATCGGTGCAATCGTTGTCGTTGTGAGTAGAATGGTTAACATACCAAACATACCAAAATAAGCGTAAGCCTTATAGAATGAAATATCTACAAACGACAAAGTAAAGAAGCCCACCATATCAGTTACGATCGCCAAAGTTGCTGGCACAATCGTATGTGCAATGGCTTTTTCAGCCGCTGTCATTGGTGCAATGCCACTACTCCCGTGCAATTCACTTTGATAACGTCGCACTACTTGTACTGCGTGTCCCGTACCAATCGCTAACAATAGCATTGGCGTAAGCACCATCATTGTGGTTAATTTGTATTGGGTAAAGCCCATCAAACCTAAAGTAAGGATAATGGTTGATACCACGCCGATCAATGGGAATATCGAACCTCTCCAACCCTTGTTAAGGTACCATAACATACCCACAACGATCAAGAAAGAAATTGCAAACAACCACCATTTTTGCACTAAGTCGTACAACATGTAGGCTAAGAAGTACGGTTCGCCCGCAATTAATACTTCAACACGATCTCCATGCTTAGCTTTAATATCACTAACCAAGTCAACAGTAGAAGATACCCATGGCAAATAATCAGTTTTAACGGTATCGGCATAATCACCGACAATAAAGAAGCCTTTGGCTTTACAGATATTGTCATCGTACCAACCCTCTTGTGCAAATTCACAGCGCGTTCCGTCTGCTTTTTGCTTAAGCATTAGCATTGGCGCTAAGACTGGATTAGTCTCAATACCTTTCTTCAGGTGTGCTAGTTGTTTTTTAGCGATTTGCTTGTCAAGGGTAGATTCGCCAATATTAATACCTGCAACAGGAATCAAACGCTCAAACTTTATACTACCATCTTCTGCAGTGCCCATATACTTAATCTTTTGTGCAGCAATATCCATAAAATTATTACCACGCGAGTGATTCAGTGCCACCATGTCATTGTGTGCCTTTTGCACCATGTTAATAAACCATGGCTGGTAAACATCAGCAGAATCTTCCCATGAGCCGTTAGCATTCTCACAAATTGCTTTGGTCATCTTCACAGAGGAAGATTCGTTAATTCTTAAACCTGATTCTGGATCATAGTTAATAATCTCATCTGCTTTGCCATAAGGATCATTACCGCCAATACAGTCTTTAAGTACAAAACCCACCACCATAATATTACCAAAGCCAAACTTTTGCTCACCATAGGCGTTGGTTGCTACATAACGGTTAGTTTCTGGTAATAAGGTATCAGGGTCGTTACGAATGTCTAAGTCTTTAATAAAGACCGCTGCTAGGACAGTAAATATTCCCATAGCAGCAAGTAAGTACTTACGGTTACGGATTGCAAAGGCAGCATATTGTGATGCAAAATTATTCATAATATTCCTTGTGGTTTAAAGGTTAAGGTTACGGGTAAAAATTTAAAATAAAAAGCCTTGTATGCTTTTGATTTTGAATCTTAATTAAAGTTCGTTTATAACTATATTATTTAGTACTTATTATTCAATTAGTTGAAAAAAAGCCCGAGCAATCTCGGGCTTAAATTTAAATATTAAATCATCTTAGAAAGTTAATTTAATACCGACTTGCATATTGTCAGATTTGTCTAGCTGACCAAACTGAGTGTTTACGTTACCACCGTATGTATTAAATCCAACAGTAGCTACTAAATCATCGGTGATACCGAAATCAGCATCAAATCTATTCCAGTAACCATTCTCGCCAACACCCTCTTCACTCATGAAGATGTTATTCCATCTGTTCTGACCAGAAGCACCGAACGGCTTAGAGAAGAACAATGAATAGAACTGTTTATCTTTAATGGCTTTGTTAAAACCATTCGACATATGCATAGTCGCATAATCAGTAGTGTACCCATTATTGCCATCTATAAAGTCCAGGTTGCGATCTGAAATATACTGAGCTGAAATCATCATGTTAGTAAACACGGTAATATCTGCACCTAGTACAAACTTAAAGCGATCTGCAGGTTTCATTTGTAATGCACCTACAAGATCACCTATAGAAAGTAAATCCTTGTTTATCACTGGCTGCATTCCGTCTCTTGTATATAGAACCTCACCACGGATAACTACCGGACCTAAGTTAGCTACTTCAATCGTAGTATCAAACGAACCACCAAGGTTCTTGGTTCTAACTACAGATTGCTCAAATTGTAATGTTGGCGCTCTAGTCAATGAAGCAGCATATCCAATCCCACCAAGCACCTGCGGATCAGTTTCACCGCCAGCCATGGCCGCAGCTACAGCTGCATCTTTCGCTGCTTGTGCTTCTGCACCACCATAATAATTACCATTTCCATCATGTATGAATAGAGTCGTTGTATCATATCCTCCAGGCATCGTTGCGGTCTGTGCGGTTGTTATTAACTCTACACCGTTTTCACCTCTCCAAGAAAGATTAATCACTGGATTCTTGTCGAATGAATTTGAGAAGTTTAGTGAATAGTTCACACCGCTTTTAGTCGTTTGTGATGTTTTAATTGCAAAATCAACTTCGTCACTATCAGGCATGTTATAAACGTACTGTGAACCTGCATTAACAAATGCATTAAATGTTCTAAATGTTGTATCACCCATGTAATCAAATGCTGTGTTATAAGTTGATGAAGCTTCAAGACCATCATCAACATCAGCTAGGTTGCTATTGTATAACGCCGCAAAGCCGTAAGCTAACATATGCTGACCATTCAAATCTCCCGCACTAGTAACTCCTGCCGGAAGCGCACCCATACCGTTCAACTGGTTGAACGTGTTTGTCACTGCGCCAGCAAAGTTTGGTGGAAGACATGCTCCGTAAGTATTACACTGACCACCAGACATTGCACCTGCCATTTGATCCATGGTCATACTTTCAAAGATGTTAACTGTAAAGCCCAGATCGGAAGAGCACACGTCTGAACTCCAGTCACAAGCCTATCTCGTATGCCGTCTTCTGCTTGAAAAAAAAAAATAACACACATACAACCAAAATGAACCTACTACAATAGAAACATTTTAATCCAGTATGTCTGTTATCTACACGATCTTGGATTAACA
>CALCCK010000026.1 GCA_937899995.1 uncultured Gammaproteobacteria bacterium | reverse complement strand
GACAGGTTAGACTAGAGGGCTGGTAGATAGTATATGTTGCTTTGGGGGAGGACTAAAAATGTTTTTTTGTTTTATTTTTTTTTTAATGATACGGCGACCACCGAGATCTACACTCTTTCCCTACACGACGCTCTTCCGATCTGGCAGTCCGTTAATAATCTGATTAAGTACTTGTTTTCCCTGTTCAGTGTCAAAATTAGTATTAATGGTTTGAATCAGCGTTGAAATCTCTAATCCACTAATCAGTAGAATATAACCTAGCGGTAGAATCAACACAACGGTAACCAGCAGTGTTGTCAAAAGCGCAGCATTAGAATCTGAGAATTTTTGTTGAAATTTATTGTATTGTTTGAAGGTTGCAATTGCAATAAGCAAGGCTAAAAATAGTGCAGGAATAAACGGGGTAAATAACCATAACAAGCCACCAATGGCTAAGACTAATAAGCTGAGCATAAAGCCGTGTTCGTAAGGTGTATTCATAAGTTTTCCATTTTTATAACAGTGTAAGCCACTTCTTCATAAGGGTGTGCAAATTTCATTGCTTTAATCACCATCTGCAAGTTGTCATCTACACACATCATTTCAACTTTATATTCTTCAATGGCTTCGAGTTCATCTAGATAGCCAATAGTAGGCTTCGCATCTCCTACCGGTTTGAACTGCCCCATACCAGTGGTTTGCCAAGCACAGTTTTCGTAGTTGTTAAACTTACCAGCGCCCGCATCAAACATAGCATTTTTAACAATCTCTAAGTCTGCTTCAGGTACGTAAAAACTGATTTGGTACATTAAAAAATCCCCTTTAAATAGCGTTGCCGTTCATCCTCTTGCATGCGCTCAATTGCATATCTTAAAGTAGTTCTGGGTAGTTGTGCATAGTTTTCTCTAAGGAAGGCCTTGCAAGTTTTGGCATCTTTTTTATAAATTTCTCTTAACATCCAACCTAGTGCTTTGTGTATTAAGTCTTCCTCATCATTTATTAATAGCTTACCAATGCTTAAGGTTGGAGCAAATTCAGCTTGTTTGATAAATGCAAAAGTGGCCATAATAGCAATACGCCTTTCCCATAGATTATCTGACTTTGCCCAATCATAAAGCAGTAAGAGTTTATCCTGATGGTCAAACAGATAATCACCAATAATATGCGGCGTTGAATAATCAACTAAATCCCAATTGTTAACAGCATGCAGATTTTTTAAATAATAATTAAAAATAGCCCCTTGGTTGGCAGACTGATATTGATAAACTAGAATAATCAAACCACAATAACGGATTTCATGAACAACGTGATTAATAAGTTTGTCGATTTCATCAAAGGCGATATGCTGGTAATATTTTTTAGCAATTGATCGAATTTGTGGTGTACGTATGCCAATAAATTGGTCGAATTCACTATATTGTCCAGGCCCAGTTTTAAAGTAATACTCATTTGATTTTTTTCGAGATTCACTGGCAAATGATTTGAGTTGTGCAATAACTTCTTTAGCGCTCATCAGCTATACTATGGGTTTTATTAAGAGTCTAATCATACATGCAAACAGCGTATTTTGCCGGTGGATGTTTTTGGTGTGTTGAGGCAGTTTTTCAACGCATACAAGGTGTTGCTCGTGTTGAGTCGGGGTATTGTAATGGGTCAACTATTGATCCGACTTATCAAGATATCTGTACAGGCAGTTCTGGACATGCCGAAGTGGTTAAAATTGAGTTTGACGAATCTCAAGCAAGCTTTGAGCAATTATTAGAAGTATTTTTTGCGACACATGACGCTACCACACTTAATCAACAAGGTAACGACAAAGGCACGCAGTATCGATCTGCCGTGTTTTATACAAATGCTGAGCAGCAAACCCAGGCCAGCCAATTTATTCAAAAATTAGGCGATAATATTGTGACTGAAGTAAGCGAGCTAGGTGTGTTTTATCCGGCAGAAGATTACCACCAAAATTATTATAACAACAATCCAAACCAACCTTATTGTGCGATGTTAATCACGCCGAAACTGGATAAATATTTTAAATGAACGACCAAGATTTACTCAGGTATTCACGACAAATTATCTTGCCAGAGGTAGGTATAGAAGGGCAACAAGCTTTACTAGATTCAACCATGTTACTCATTGGTGTGGGTGGATTGGGTTCTCCATCCGCTATGTATCTCGCTGCAGCAGGAGTGGGGCATCTCATTATTGCGGATTTCGACAAAGTGGAGCTTTCTAATCTACAACGCCAAGTGATTCATCATACGGACGATATTGGTGCATTTAAAGTGGATTCTGCCAAAGCTAAAATGTTGGCCATTAATCCTAACGTCAAAATTACAACTATTAAAGATCTTAATGGTGAGAATTTGAATGCTTGGGTAGCAAAGGCTGATGTGGTGCTTGACGGCACTGATAACTTCGATACTCGATTTAAAGTGAATCAAGCTTGTGTTATTGAAACAACCCCTTTGGTTTCAGCTGCGGTTATTCGCTTTGAAGGGCAGCTATCAGTGTTTAAAGGTTATGAAGCTGACCAACCGTGTTATCAATGCTTATATTCACCAGAGGGCAATAGCAATGAAAATTGCGTTGAGAATGGCATATTAGCACCAGTCGCTGGAATGATGGGCTCACTACAAGCATTGCAGGCTATTAAAGTTGTGTTAAATCTAGGTGATCAGCTTACGGGTAAGTTAATGATTATTGATGCTCTGGATCTAACCTTTAGAAATGTCAAAATCAATAAGGATGAATCTTGTACAATTTGTAATAAATAATAATTTAGGATTGGGGGTGTTATGAAAGCATTGGTCAAAAAATATTCAAAAGTAGGAATTTGGTTAGAAGATGTGCCAATGCCTGAGGTGAGCAATAACGATGTTTTAGTTAAAATAAAAAAAACTGCGATTTGTGGCACTGATATTCATATTTATAATTGGGATGAATGGGCGCAAAAAACCATTCCTGTACCAATGATTACTGGTCATGAATTTGCGGGTGAGATTGTTGAGCTTGGTTCTAACGTGACTGATTTGAAAGTCGGTGATATTGTATCAGGCGAGGGTCATATTACTTGTGGTCGTTGTCGTAATTGTTTGGCAGGGCGGAAGCATCTATGTCCAAATACAATTGGTATTGGTGTTAATCGTACCGGTTGTTTTGCTGAGTATTTGTCCATTCCTGCTGAAAATATTTTTAAACCTTCGCAAAAGATATCAACTGATCTGCTGGCTTGTTTTGATCCGTATGGTAATGCCGTGCATACCGCACTCTCGTTTAATATGCTAGGTGAAGATATACTGATTACTGGTGCAGGGCCTATTGGCATTATGGCAGCAATGGTAGCAATGCATGCAGGTGCGCGAAATATCGTGATTACTGATCTTAATCAATATCGACTTGATTTAGCTAAAAAAGTCGCACCAAAAGTCATTCCAATCAATGTCAGTAAAGATTCGATTACTAAAGAATTTATGCAAGATTTAGGAATTTTTGAAGGCTTTGATGTGGGCTTGGAAATGTCAGGCTCACCACATGCTTTTGGCGATATGTTAAATTTGATGATTAATGGCGGCAATATTGCTATGCTCGCTATTATGCCTTCAGGCTCAGGAATTGACTGGGATCAAGTAGTGTTTAAGGGCCTAACCATTAAAGGTATTTATGGCCGTGAGATCTTTGAGACTTGGTATAAGGGCTCAATGATGGTGCAAAGTGGCTTGCCACTTGAAGATATTATTACTCATCGTTTTCATTACACAGATTTTCAAAAAGGCTTTGATGCAATGCTCTCAGGTGAATCAGGTAAAGTCATATTAAATTGGTAAGATTAAAAACTAAAGGTTTATTATTATGAGTTTTAAAAGTGCAAAAGACAGTATTGCTCAAGATTTGAAAGAGATTAGAGAAGCAGACCTATGGAAGACGGAGCGTGTGATTGCAAGTGAGCAAAAAAATAACATTACCCTTGCCGACGGTTCAGTAGTGATCAATATGTGTGCTAATAATTATTTAGGCTTAGCAAATAATACAGAAGTGATCCAAGCAGCCAAAGATAGCTTTTCTCAGTGGGGTTTTGGTTTATCATCGGTGCGTTTTATTTGTGGCACTCAGAGCATTCATAAAATGCTTGAGAAAAAAGTGACTGAGTTCTTAGGTATGGAAGATACTATTTTATACGCCGCTTGTTTTGACGCCAATACAGGTTTGTTTGAAACCATTTTGACTAAAGATGATGCAGTGATTTCTGATGAGCTTAATCATGCTTCTATTATTGATGGCGTTCGATTATGTAAAGCAACACGTTATCGTTATAATAACAATGACATGATAGATTTGAGGACTAAGCTTATAGAGGCAAAAGAAGCCGGTGCTAGACGTATTTTGATTACTACAGATGGTGTGTTTTCAATGGATGGAACCATCGCACAACTTGATAAGATTTGTGACTTAGCGGATGAGTTTGATGCCATGGTACATCATGATGATTGTCACGCAGTTGGCTTTATGGGTAAGACGGGTCGAGGCGTGCATGAATATTGTAACGTCATGGATAGAGTAGATATCATCACTGGTACTTTTGGTAAGGCTCTTGGTGGTGCATCTGGTGGTTATACCTCAGCGCGTAAAGAGATTGTAGATATGTTGCGACAACGCTCACGCCCGTATTTGTTCTCAAATACTTTAGCACCATCTATTTGTGCTGCCACACTTAAAGTACTAGATATGTTGTCAAACTCAACCGAGCTTCGTGATCAGTTAGAGTCTAACACCCATTATTTCCGAAAAGGTATGCAAGCTGTGGGTTTTGATGTGGATGATGGCGACCATCCAATTGTACCGGTGATGCTAGGTGATGCAAATCTCGCACAAGAGATGAGTAAGAAACTTTTAGAGAAGGGCATCTATGCAATAGGTTTTTTCTTTCCTGTGGTACCACAAGGAAAAGCCAGGATTCGTACTCAAATCTCTGCTGCACACACTAAAGAAGACCTAGATAAGACCATCAAAGTTTTTGCAGAAGTTTATCAAAAATTAATGAATGACTAAAAGTTTTTTCTGAACAACAATGTTTTGTTGTTTTTAGTCACTTATCAGCTTGATATCAATCTTCCAATAATTCTTTTGATGCTGCAGCCATGGAAAATTTATGACCCATATTTTTTTGATTTTTTCTCAGAAATATTAATAATTTAGTAATTCAACAAACAGCTAGAATTTCTTTTTTGAGGGCTTGATAAGTATCATCACCTTTGATTTTTTTAACAATTTCTAAGGCAAAGCAAATAGCAGTACCAACCCCTTGTGAGGTCATAACCTTGCCATCGATAACTATATTCTGATCGCTACTATAACCCTCAAGTCTAATTTTATTTTCAATAGAAGGGTAGCAAGTATAGTTATCATTGAGTACGCCAGCGGCATCAAGTGCGTAGGGTGCAGCACAAATAGCACCAATCAGTTTGCCATCTTCTTGCATTTGTTTAAGCAGTGATTGTACAGTTATATTCTCAGCCAAGACCTTAGTTCCGCCCCAGCCACCAGGCAGTACAATCATATCCAGGTCATCAACATTAACGTCAGTGATTAGGCAGTCAGTTACGATAGGAATATTGTGCGCACCCATTGCAGTCTTATCATCAACACCAGCGACAATAACATCAAGACCACCACGCCTACAAATATCAATAATACTGATGGCTTCAATTTCTTCAAATCCGTTGGCTAAGGGTACTAATATTTGATTCATAATTACATTTCTTATTAAATAAAATGAGATAAAATTAATTCTAATTTAAATTTATAAAATTTACAAGGAAAATCATGTTCGAGAGGTCCCAAACTTTAGCTATTGTAGATGTTGATATTGCTAATGCAATTACGGCAGAAGAGGCGCGTCAAGAAGCACATATTGAATTAATCGCTAGTGAGAATTACACATCACCTGCAGTGATGGAAGCGCAAGGCTCTCAGTTAACCAATAAGTATGCTGAAGGCTATCCCAAGAAACGTTACTATGGTGGTTGTGAGCATGTCGATGTGGTTGAGCAATTAGCGATTGACCGTGCTAAAGAATTGTTTGGTGCAGATTATGCCAACGTACAGCCACATTCTGGTTCGCAAGCAAATGCTGCCGTTTACCAAGCGTTATTGGTTCCCGGTGATACGATTTTGGGTATGAGTCTTGCACATGGTGGTCACTTGACTCATGGTGCCAAGCCTTCATTTTCAGGTAAAAATTTTAACGCTATTCAGTATGGTCTAGATGAAGCTACCGGTGAAATTGATTATGCTCAAGTTGAGGCGCTAGCAAAAGAACACAAACCAAAAATGATTATTGCTGGTTTTTCAGCATATTCGCGTGTGGTTGATTGGCAACGTTTTAGAGATATTGCTGATTCAATTGGCGCCTATTTAATGGTTGATATGGCGCATGTTGCAGGTTTGATTGCAGTAGGGGAGTACCCATCACCAGTGGATATTGCGGATGTTACCACTACAACAACGCATAAGACTTTACGTGGTCCTCGTGGTGGTTTAATTTTGGCTAAGGCAAACGAAGAGATTGAAAAGAAACTTAATTCAGCGATTTTCCCAGGTATTCAAGGCGGCCCGTTGATGCATATTATTGCGGCGAAAGCGGTTTGTTTTAAAGAAGCAATGACTGATGAGTATAAGGCTTACCAAAAGCAAGTTAAGGTTAATGCGCAAGCTATGGCTAATACGTTTATTGAACGTGGATTTGATGTGGTGTCTGGTGGTACGGATGATCACTTATTCTTAGTGAGCTTTATTGATCAAGGTCTGACGGGTAAAGCAGTTGATGCAGCATTAGGTTCTGCGCACATTACTGTTAACATGAATGCGGTACCGAATGATCCACAATCACCATTTGTGACTAGTGGTATTCGTGTGGGCACACCAGCGGCAACGACACGTGGCCTTGATGAAGCTGATTGCGCCAATCTAGCTTCATGGATGTGTGATATTTGTGATGATCTTGATAACCAATCAGTAATTGATGAAGTGAAAGAAAAAGTAACTGAACTTTGCGTTACACATCCAGTTTATAAATAGCATTATTTAAGGGGGAGAATGCGCTGTCCATTTTGTCAGTCTGATGATACTAAAGTATTAGACACTCGCCTTCTTGACGATGGTTCACAAGTGCGTCGTCGTCGTGAATGCACCTCTTGTGGTGAGCGTTATTCAACTCGTGAAACAGTTGATCTTAATCTACCAAGACTCATTAAAAGTGATAACTCTCGTGAATCTTTCGATGAGGACAAACTTCGTTCTGGCTTATTAAAAGCTTTAGAAAAACGACCTGTCAAAACCTCGCAAATTGAAACCTCTATTCAACGTATTAAGCGCAAGCTCATAACTCAATCAGAACGAGAAGTGCCCACTACTAAAATTGGCGAATGGGTGATGGAAGAGCTTAAGTCTCTTGATGAGGTAGCCTACATCCGTTTTGCCTCTGTTTATCGACAGTTTCAAGATATTGAGGCATTCAAAAATGAGATTGAAAAGCTCATGAAAAAATAATTATGCAGCACTTTATTCGGACAATATACGTATGTTTCTTGATGATTTTGGTGTTTAATTCAGCCAATGCTGCCGCCAATATTGTTGATGGTGAGATCCTTTATAAAGAAAGCTGTATTGAGTGTCATGAATCGAATCCCTCCGAGGAAATGTTAATATTCTCTATAAAAAAACTTAAGAAGAAAATTTATGGCTGCGTAGGTCAATTAGACCTACCTTGGAATGAGCAAGATGTTGATGACACGGCAGAATATTTAGATGTTAAGTTTTTTCATTTTAATGAGTGGCAGTAGAATTCTTTTATGGCAAAAGCAAAAATAGAATTTGTATGTAGAGCCTGTGGTGCGTCGCACCACCAGTGGGCAGGCCAGTGTTTAGATTGTAAAGAATGGAATACATTGGAAGAGGTGATACTGTCCCAAGCTACATCATCTAAACCTGAGAGCCTCAGAGATCTTCCACCTTCTAAAGTTCAAAATCTTTCCGCTATAAAATCTGAAAATAGAGTCAGATTAAGTACAGGCTTGAGTGAGCTTGATCGCACCTTAGGTGGTGGCTTAGTAGACGGCTCAGTCGTGCTGATTGGCGGTGACCCTGGTATTGGTAAATCCACCCTTATCCTTCAAGCCATAGCTGCGATTAACAAAACCAATACAACCTTGTATGTTAGTGGTGAAGAATCAGCCGAGCAGATTAGCGATAGGGCAATTCGTTTGGGCATTCATGAAGATATCTTACTACTGAGCGAGACCCATTTAGAAAAGATTATTAAGCTAGCTAAGGAAGTACAACCTAAAGTTATCGTGATTGACTCCATCCAAACCATGGTGACCGATGGCTCAACTTCTGCACCAGGCTCAGTCACTCAAGTACGTGATTGTGCTGCACAGTTGACACAATTTGCTAAGCAAACTAATACTATTTTATTAATGATTGGCCACGTGACCAAGGATGGCGCATTAGCTGGCCCAAGAATTCTTGAGCACATGGTCGATGCGGTATTGTATTTTGAAGGTGATCCAGGTGGACGCTATCGTATTATCCGTGCGGTAAAAAATCGATTTGGCGCAGTGAATGAGATTAGTGTATTTGTTATGGGGGAAGCCGGCCTACAACAAGTGGACAACCCATCGGCTATCTTCTTATCCAATCAAGCCAAACCATCACCGGGATCAATGGTGATGGTCACGCGTGAGGCAACTCGCCCGCTAATGATTGAAGTGCAGGCTTTGGTTGACCAAGCTAGCGGCAATCCTAAACGTGTTTGCGTGGGTTTGGATCAAAATCGTTTAGCTCTGCAGCTCGCAGTACTGCATAAGCACGGCGGTGTGGCAACGCACGATCAAGATGTATTTGTGAATGTAGTGGGTGGCATTAAGGTGAATGAAACCGCTTCTGACTTGGTGGTGATGTTGGCAATTATGTCCAGCCTTAGAGATCGAGTTATTCCAAATGATTGGATTGCATTTGGCGAAGTGGGGCTTACTGGTGAGGTACGCCCGGTTTATAATGCGATTGAGCGTTTATCAGAAGCGCAAGATCGGAAGAGCGTCGTGTAGGGAAAGAGTGTAGATCTCGGTGGTCGCCGTATCATTAAAAAAAAAACGCCGCCCCCCCCCCTCCCCCCCTCCCTCCTATCCAACGCTTAGCTTCGTCCGCCACACACGCCCCCTCTCATGCGCAGCGC
>CALCCK010000025.1 GCA_937899995.1 uncultured Gammaproteobacteria bacterium | reverse complement strand
TTGTGCGTAGTAGCATTGTTTTTTTTTTTTTTTTTTTTGTTGTTTGTTTTTTTTTTTTTTCAAGCAGAAGACGGCATACGAGATAGGCTTGTGACTGGAGTTCAGACGTGTGCTCTTCCGATCTTGTACCAAAACCATCACCTTTCTTCTTAGCCCATTTACCACGCCACACTGGGAAGTGAGTAAGATGACCTAAAGCTGGTGATAACGTATTACCACGAACACGCAAACCTGCTGAATCAATATGACAGTTAGCACATGAAAGATTCAACTGGCCACGCTTAGCATAGAACTCGTTTTTACCTTGATTATATGCCGCTAAAGCTTTAGCATTACCTTCAGGAACAATTACATTGATCGTTTGACCTATTGCAATACCATTTAAGTAAGCTGACATCCAAGCTAGTTTGCCTTTACCAGATTTCATCTTTTTCTCGCCATTAGCTATACGACAATCAAGAATACTTTTTTCTAAAGTATCAAACTTACCTTTCTTATCGTTCCATCTTGGAAATGCAGTTTTTAGATTTTCATCACCAACAGTGAAACAGCTTGAGTATGTCTTGCCATTTTTAAAAGGCGTCTTCCATAGTTTTTCACCTTTGGCCACATGATCTTCATGTGGAGGCATTTCCATAACTGCCTCAAATTGCATCATTTTATCTTCACTCATCGCGTAAGGTCCGTTTGCAAAATCGCTTAATACTAAGCCTGGAAACTTATCAAAAAAGTGTTTTTGAAATGCATCAATATCAGCTTGAACTACTGATGATTGTTGCGCTGACATCGCTGCCGTACTCAAAAGAGCCGCGGTCGCAAATGTTGCTATTAGTTTTTTCATTATTCTCTCCTCAATTATAAAAGTATAAAAGTTATTTAGACTTAGCAGTCATAGAACCTGTTTTACCATTACTGTCTTTATATTTAATTGTGATCTCGTCGCCTTTTGCGCCAGGAACGTTAAATTTAAAGTATGGGTCTTTAGAAATAGAGCTACCTATATCCGCATCTACAACTGTATTGCCATTGTGTAATATAACCATATTTACAATATGATTTGCAGGCACAATTTTTCCTTTCTTCTTACGAAGACCAGTTTCCATTGGGTGTTTAATTAACGCTTTAATACTGATAACACCTTTTCTAGCCTTAGGCTTTAATTTAATTTTTGCCATTTTTATTCTCCTGTAATATTTTAGTTAATTAACCGCCACAACCGCCGATAGTTACTTTTACTTCTTGAGTAACTGCTGTTGTTGTACCACCTGCTGTAACCATTGCTACTACTTTAGATGTTGAACCCATCTTAACACGAGTAGAAACATAGCCTAAAGCGCCAGTTAAGTTAAATGAAGCCGATAATTGTGTTTTGTTTTTCATAACTAAAATAGAAATGTTAGTTACGTCACCCATCTTAGTAGCATCTACTGTCATTGGTACTACCGCACCATTTTCAGCAATCTTAGGAGCTTTAAACTTAAATGAACCCTTGCCAGCACTTGCCGCTGTCGCACCTGCCGCAACAGATTGCGCCTTAAATGCTGATGAATTAGCAAACACCATTGAAGGGGTTAGTAAGCCCGCGCCTACTGCTGTTGCAACTGCGGACCCCGCCATTGCACTTTTTAAAAATAATCTTCTTTTCATTATTTTCTCCTTTTTTTATAGTGTGTAAATGTAATCTGTGATTTTGTCAATTTGACTCTCAGACAACGCATCATGCTTACCAAATGGAGGCATCATGGAATTTGGATTTTTAACTGTCGCATCCCAAATTTGAGCTCTTAACACAGCTTTATCTGGAAATCTTGCTTTCATTGCAACCAATCCTGGGCCGATATTACCAGGTTGTGTACCACCTGCAATTGAATGACAACCTAAACAGTTTCCGTGTCTTCTACTAAACGTCAACGCACAACCTACTACATCAGTAGGGTTTACCTTTTGACATGTTTTAGTTGCTTTCTTAAGAGCTTTCACATCTTTCTTACCTGCCATTGCTGGTGAAGCAAAAATTGCTACACTTACTGCTGCTGATACTAAAAATGTAGAAAAGTGTTTTTTCTTAATCATTTTCTCTCCTCATTATATAAAAAATAAATCCCCGAAAGGTTTTAAAAAACCTAACTAGGACCACATGATAAGCGAAAATAAAACAAATGCAACACTTTTATAATTCACTAATATAGAATGGTTTTTTTTAACCTATACTAATTCAGCGGCTTTCATTAACGCACGTGCTTTATGCATGGTCTCATCCCACTCTGATTGCGGTACTGAATCATGAACAATGCCTGCCCCTGCTTGCACATAGAGAATTTCATTCTTTATCACAGCTGTGCGTATGGCGATAGCCATGTCCATACATCCATGCCATGACAAGTAACCAATCGCACCTGAATATATATTTCGTTTAAGCGGCTCAACCTCGTTGATAATTTCCATGGCACGCACTTTTGGTGCGCCACTCAGTGTTCCTGCTGGAAAAGTTGCTTTAAGCACATCGATAGCACTCATGCTGTCTTGTAGTTCACATTCAACATTTGAGACAATATGCATCACGTGTGAATAACGCTCAACAAACATTTTGTCTGTGAGCTCGACTGTGCCTGTTTTGGCAATACGACCTAGATCATTGCGACCAAGATCGATCAACATTAAATGCTCGGCAATTTCTTTTTCATCGGCTAATAAATCTTTCTCTAGTGCTAAATCTTCTTTCTCGTTTACACCGCGAGAGCGTGTACCAGCTATTGGACGAACGGTTACGCGCCTATCTCCATCGACGCGAGTTAAAATTTCTGGTGAAGAGCCAACAATTACCACGTCATCTAAATTGAGATAGTACATATAAGGGGACGGGTTAAGACGTCTTAATTGGCGATATAGCTCAATCGGTGGTGCGCTAAATTTACAACTGAGGCGTTGCGAGGGTACCACTTGCATCACATCACCTGCCACAATATATTCTTGGATTTTTTTAACCGTGTTTTTGTAATTTTCTTCACCGAAACTTGAGGTGAAATCTTGCTCAGTAATGTGATCTGATTGATAGTTAGTTGATTTTAATGGTTGATCAATTTGGCTAGATATTTCATCTAAGCGATTTAGCGCATCCTTATAACTTTGTTTACTTGGATCAATATGGGTAATCACAAAAGCTTGATTAAGTAGGTTATCAAACACGACTAAATCATTCGATACCATTAATAAGATATCGGCCACATTGAGTTCGTCAGGCTTATCGATGTTTGACAGTCTGGGTTCGATATAGCGAATAATTTCATAACCAAAGTAACCTACCAAGCCACCATTAAAATCTGGCAAGGCTTCTAACTCAGGAACTTTGTATTGATCCAAGTATTGCTCAACCCAGGCTAGTGGATCTTTTACTTCAGTTGATTCTAGTAGTTCACCTTCTTGCTCAATGCGAACCTCATGGTCAAACACTTTGATAACGGTTTGTGCATGTAGACCAATCATCGAATAACGACCCCATTTTTCACCACCTTGAACCGACTCAAACAAATAAGAGTATGGATTATTGGCTAATTTTAAATATAGGCCTAATGCGGTATCTGTGTCAATGGCGATGGCTTTATATACTGGAATATGGTTATATCCATCTGCCACATACTGATCAAAACTTACTTTATTCATAATCGCATTTTATACCAAGAGTTGTTTATGTGGCACGTGTGTCTTAATCGGAGACGAAAAAAAACCGCATTCATAACTGACTGCGGTTTTTATTTATTAGTGAAGTGTATTGTGCTACTCTTCAGCTACCTCCTCTGCTTCACTCAACTGTGCTGAAAGTGCCGCTTCAGCATCAGCTGTTTGCATAATGCTTGCAGCACGTTTGGCACGTTTCTCTTGGTGATACTTAAAGCCTGTACCTGCCGGGATTAAACGACCTACAATTACGTTTTCTTTCAAGCCCTGTAATGTATCGACACGACCTGTGGTTGAAGCTTCGGTTAAAACACGTGTTGTTTCTTGGAACGACGCAGCAGAGATAAATGACTCTGTTGCCAATGACGCTTTAGTAATACCCATTAGTAGTCTTTGGTAAACTACTAGTTCTTTACCTTGCGCTGTAAGTTGTTTGTTGGTATCAATAACACGTGCATACTCTGCAGTTTCACCATTAACGAATGAAGAATCACCTGCATCAAGTACTTCAACTTTGCGTAGCATTTGCTTAACAATGACTTCGATGTGTTTGTCCGAAATATTTACGCCTTGTAGACGGTAAACATTTTGCACTTCACTAACCACATAGTTAGCCAAAGCCTCAACACCCAATAAACGTAAGATATCATGTGGATTAGACGGCCCATCAGAAACTACGTCACCTTTTTCAACTGTTTCACCATCAAACACGTTAATTTGACGCCATTTGTGGATCATCATTTCAGTTGCTTCACCCTCTTTAGAGGTGATGATTAAGCGATCTTTAGATTTAGTTGAGCTACCAAAACTAATGACACCTGTTGTTTCGGCAAGGATTGAATGATCTTTTGCTTTACGCGCTTCAAATAAATCAGCAACACGTGGCAGACCACCGGTAATATCACTGGTCTTAGATTGATCTTTCGGAATCTTGGCTAAAACTTCACCTGCGGTAATAACTTGATTGTCTTCTAAATTAATCTTCACTGTTGAAGGTAAGTAATGCGTTGACAACACTATTTCTGAATCTTTTTCGTCCACCATCTTAACCAGTGGCTTCAAGCCTTTTGCTGCTGTTGATCTTTCTGCTTCATCAATCATCTCGAAGAAAGTTAGGCCAGTTAATGGATCTGTTTTTTTGTTAACAGTAACACCTTCAACAAAATCAACAAAAATAACACGACCTGACTGCTCGGAAATAATTGGATGCGTGTGTGGATCCCAATCTGCAATCTTGTCTTTTGCTTTAACAGCACCACCATCTTGAACATGAACAACCGCACCATAAGGAATCTTATAGCGCTCAACTTCTTGACCTTTGATGTTACGAATCGTTACTTCAGATGAGCGAGAAATCACCACTAAGTCGCCATTAGCGTTAGTGATTGACTTTATGCCTTCTAAATGAGCAACACCATCGGTATTGATGTTAATACTACTCACAGCTGCAGATGCAGATGCTGCACCACCAATGTGGAACGTACGCATGGTTAACTGTGTACCTGGCTCACCAATAGACTGTGCTGCAATAACACCAACGGCTTCACCAACGCCAATCTTGTGGCCACGTGCCATATCATTACCATAACAAGATGAACAAACACCATATCGAGTGTCACAAGTAATCGTAGAACGTGCTTTGATTGATTCAATGCCTAACTCATTGATCTTATCTCTGTCTTCCAAAGTAACTAAATGACCTTTGGCCAAAAATACTTCGGTTGATTCTGGCATCAATACATCTTCAGCCATCACACGACCTAGCACTGCAGCGCCAAGTGTTTGCACAATATTACCACCTTCAATGGTGGCTTTTTTGATTAGTCCATTTTCAGTACCACAATCAACTTCATTAACCACTAAATCTTGACCAACATCCACCAAACGACGCGTCAAGTAACCCGAGTTTGCTGTTTTTAATGCTGTATCAGCTAGACCTTTACGTGCACCGTGTGTTGAAATAAAGTATTGCATATTGTTCAAACCTTCACGGAAGTTTGATGTAATTGGTGTTTCAATGATTGATCCATCAGGTTTGGCCATTAGACCACGCATACCTGCTAACTGACGCATCTGTGCTGGAGAACCACGAGCACCAGAATCAGCCATCATATAAATCGAGTTAAATGAGGCCAGTTTTTCAATTTTACCATCAGCATTGGTGAAATCTTCAAAACCGATTTCATCCATCATCGCCTTAGCAACTTTCTCTGAAGTACGAGACCAAATATCAATCACCTTATTATAACGCTCACCATCAGTTACCACACCTTGTGAGTACTGCTTTTGCACGTCTTTCACTTGCATTTCTGCTTCTTCAATCATAGCTGCTTTAGTATCAGGAATAGTCATGTCATTTGTACAGAACGAAATACCTGACTTAGTTGAGTATTGGAAACCCATATACATCATCTGGTCAGCAAAAATAACCGTGTCTTTTAGCTCTTGTGTTTGATAACAAATATGAATCAAATTAGAAACTACTTTCTTAGTAACGGCTTCGTTGATTAAATCGAATGACAAACCAGCTGGTAAAATTCTTGAGAAAATTGCACGGCCAACAGTTGTATCAACAATACGTTTTGTTGTTGGCTGGTGTTTACCATCGACTTTTTCATATTCTTGAATGCGTAATTTAACCTTTGCATGTAATGTAGCAGCACCAGATTCATAAGCATTTAAAGCTTCAGCCGAATTAACAAAAATCATGCCTTCGCCTTTTTGATTGATCTTGTCACGCGTCATGTAGTACAAACCCAAAATAACGTCCTGTGAAGGGACGATAATTGGCTCACCACTCGCAAGGTGTAATATATTGTTAGAAGCTAACATTAGTGTTCTTGCTTCCAATTGTGCTTCTTCAGATAATGGTACGTGTACCGCCATTTGGTCACCATCAAAGTCAGCGTTAAATGCGCCACAAACTAATGGATGTAATTGAATCGCCTTGCCTTCAATCAATAAAGGCTCAAACGCTTGAATACCTAAACGGTGTAATGTTGGTGCACGGTTAAGTAATACCGGATGTTGGTGTACGACTCTTTCAAGGATATCCCATACTTCAGGAACCTCACTTTCCACCATCTTCTTAGCGGCTTTAATTGTTGAGGCTAAACCTTGAGCTATTAGACGGTTATAAATAAACGGCTTAAATAACTCTATTGCCATTTTCTTTGGTAAACCACATTGATGTAATTTAAGGTATGGACCACACACAATCACCGAACGACCTGAATAGTCAACACGCTTACCGAGTAAATTTTGACGGAAGCGACCTTGCTTACCTTTAATCATGTCTGCAATTGATTTAAGCGGACGACGATTATTACCCATGACTGCACGGCCACGACGACCATTGTCAATCAGTGAGTCAACCGCCTCTTGCAGCATACGTTTTTCATTACGAACAATAATTTCTGGTGCGTCTAACTCTAATAAACGACCTAAACGGTTGTTACGGTTAATCACACGACGGTATAAATCATTCAGATCAGAAGTTGCGAAACGACCACCATCAAGTGGCACCAATGGACGCAAATCTGGTGGAAGGATTGGTAATACTGTTAACACCATCCACTCTGGCTTATTGCCTGATTGGATTAATGAATTAATTAGCTTAAGACGTTTATTGTACTTCTTAAGTTTGGTTTGAGATTTAGTATTTAAGCTATTTTCGCGTAAGTTAGCTGCTTCTTTTTCAAGCTGCATTTCTGCTAAAATATCTTGGATTGCTTCAGCACCCATTTTCGCTTCAAACTCATCATCACCATATTCGTCAAGTGCATCAAAATACATCTCTTCGGTTAATAATTGTTTGTGTACGAGTGATGTTGAACCAGGATCTGTCACTAAGAAGGCTTCAAAGTAAAGTACGCGCTCAATATCTTTTAGCGTCATATCCATCAATAAGCCTAAGCGTGATGGTAATGACTTAAGGTACCAAATATGTGCTACTGGTGCAGCCAATTCGATATGACCCATACGTTCGCGACGAACCTTGGACAAAGTCACTTCAACGCCACATTTTTCACAAACAACATTACGGAACTTCATACGTTTGTACTTACCACACAAACACTCAAAGTCTTTCATTGGACCAAAAATCTTAGCACAGAATAAACCATCTCTTTCAGGTTTGAATGTACGGTAGTTAATAGTTTCAGGTTTTTTTACCTCGCCATATGACCATGAACGAATCTTCTCAGGAGAAGCCAGTCCAACTCGAATCGCATCAAAATCTTTCTCTTTATTCTGCTGTTTTAAAATTTGTAATAAATCTTTCATCTGATTCTCCTAATTAGTGTAGCTCAAGTTCAACGTCAATAGCTAATGAACGGATCTCTTTTACCAATACGTTAAATGATTCTGGCATGACTGGCTCAGCGAAGTTAACACCATCAACAATACTCTTATACATCTTCGCACGGCCAGCAACATCATCTGACTTCACGGTTAGCATTTCACGCAATGTGTGTGCTGCACCGTAAGCTTCTAGTGCCCAAACTTCCATCTCACCAAAGCGTTGACCACCAAACTGTGCTTTACCACTCAGTGGCTGTTGCGTTACTAATGAGTAAGGACCGGTTGAACGAGCATGCATCTTGTCATCTACTAAGTGATTTAGTTTCAACATATGCATGTAACCAACCGTTACTGGGCGATCAAACGGCTCACCCGTACGACCGTCGTATAACTGCTCTTGTCCAGATTCTGGAAGATCAGCCATTTTCAATAATGACTTAATATCTTCTTCTTTAATGCCGTCAAATACTGGGGTTGCCATTGGCACACCTTCGCGTAAGTTATTAGCTAACTCGATGATTTCTTCATCTGTAAATGAATCCAAATCTTCTTGCTTGCCGTAAGAGTTATAAACCTTGTCTAAGAAGTCTCGGATTTCCTTCACCATCTCAGCACGTTTTGCATCTAGCATAGCGGCAATTTTATAACCTAGGCCTTTTGCTGCATAACCTAAGTGAACTTCTAATACTTGACCAATATTCATTCGTGATGGCACACCGAGTGGGTTAAGCACCACATCAACGGTTGAACCGTCTTCAAGATAAGGCATATCTTCAATTGGAGATACGCGTGAAATCACACCTTTGTTACCATGACGTCCAGCCATCTTATCACCAACTTGAAGGGTTTTACGTGTTGCCACATAAACTTTAACCATCTTCATAACGCCTGGTGGTAATTCTGCACCTTCCTCAATCTTAGCACGTTCAATTTCAAAGAACTTGTCAAATTCAACTTGCTTGGCTTTGGCTTGTTTAACCAATGCTGCCACTTCTTTATTTACAGTCGCATCTTCAACTTTAAGCTTAGCAATATCTGCATTGTCAAGCCTCTTCATTAGTTTAGCGTTTAGTTTAGATCGGAAGAGCGACGTGTAGGGAAAGAGTGTAGATCTCGGTGGTCGCCGTATCATTAAAAAAAAAACAAAAGACAAACAAAAAAAGACACGTGGCCGTCGCCATCTTCTCCGCCCACTTAATCCACACACAAACGACCATAGTCCATCGACACTGCC
>CALCCK010000024.1 GCA_937899995.1 uncultured Gammaproteobacteria bacterium | reverse complement strand
TTCTTTTGTTTTTCTTTTTTCTTTTTTTTTTTTTTGTTGTCTTTTTTTTTTTTTTTTAATGATACGGCGACCACCGAGATCTACACTCTTTCCCTACACGACGCTCTTCCGATCTTCTTGAGGTCTATTTCTTGTCCTGACATAAGGTTACTATCCTTTTTTGTGTGAATATGTTTGAATAAAAACCCAATAATTATAATGTATATCAGCTTTACATAATAGTTAATTCTTCTAATATTCTGTTAAATCAACTTTGATGATGATTTTTTGGATGTTTGATAAGGCGTCTAAATTTTTGAGAATACCCAGTAAAGTATCTTGTTGTTTTTGGGCGCGAAATGCAACCGCTTGATTGTGTGTAACAAATGTGGCCGTGTTGTCTTTTAGGGCGCATAATGATAGCGTTTTAAAAGCGTCAGGTAGTAGTATTGACAGCTGATCATTCAACCGATTAAACACCCTGGCTTGGGCAAACAAAGCGCCCAACTTGCCTTTGGGTGTAAAGTTTGAAAGGTTGGTCGTATTATTTTTTTTCGAATACATGCGCTATCGTTCAGATATTAATTTTAAATTCATAAAATGACCTTGTAAAGGACTGTCTGTATCATAACATCTATGCGAAAATAGAGCCATTTTTAAAATTACGTTTTATTCATACCAATGAACATTATAAATAAAGTTGTTGCCAAGATTGTTGGCTCTCGCAACGATCGTCTAATAAAAACATTTTTCAAGGCTGTTGATAAAATCAATGATTTTGAGCCTAGTTTACAGGCTTTAAGCGATGAAGAGCTTAAAGCTAAAACGCAATTTTTTAAACAGCAGCTAGAACAACAAGCTACTTTAGATTCTTTGCTTCCCGAAGTTTTTGCCGTAATTCGAGAAACCAGTATTCGCGTATTAGGACTTAGGCATCATGACGTACAAATGATTGGCGGCATGGTGCTTAATAATGGCAATATTGCAGAAATGGGCACCGGTGAGGGCAAGACCCTGGTGGCTACTTTGCCAGCTTATTTGAACGCACTAAGTGGCGCAAGCGTACACATAGTAACAGTGAATGATTATTTGGCTGCTCGTGACGCTGAGTGGATGGGGAAAGTATTTAACTTTTTAGACCTTAGTGTTGGCATTGTTACTTCTAACATGCCACCAGAAGATAAACAAGCGGCTTACACATGCGATATTGTTTATGCAACCAATAACGAATTAGGTTTTGATTATTTAAGAGACAACATGGCCTTTACCACTGAGCAAAAAGTTCAGCGAGACCTTAATTTTGCAATTATTGACGAAGTAGACTCTATCTTGATTGACGAAGCCAGAACACCGCTTATTATTTCTGGTCCAGCTGATGATTATTCAGCCGTTTATCAAGCAATTAATCAGATGATTTCCCATTTTAGCAAGCAGACAGAAAGCGGTGAAGGTAAAGAGGTCGTGGTTGAAGAAGCGGGCGATTATACGGTTGACGAAAAACATAAGCAAGTCTTGTTGACTGAGGACGGTCATGCTAAAGCAGAAGACATGCTCATTAGCGCAGGCGCTTTGCCCGAAGGCGCAAGCTTGTATGATGCCGGCAACATCTTGCTGATGCAGCATATTAGTTCGGCGTTACGCGCCCATGTTTTATTCCAAAAAGACGTGGACTATATTGTCCAAGAAGACGAGGTGGTCATTGTTGATGAGTTTACTGGCAGAACTATGCCGGGCCGTCGCTGGTCAGAGGGCTTACACCAGGCTATTGAAGCCAAAGAAGGCGTGAGTATTAAAAAAGAAAACCAAACACTAGCCTCGATTACCTTCCAGAACTATTTTAGACTTTATAAGAAACTTTCTGGTATGACCGGTACGGCCGATACTGAAGCGGTAGAATTCCAAGATATTTATGCACTTGAAACAGTGGTCGTCCCGCCTAATAGGCCTTCAGCTCGTAACGACATGTCGGACCAGATCTATTTAACACTGGAAGAAAAGCTTGAAGCAATTGCACTAGATGTTGAAAGTTGTCAAAAAAGCGGACAGCCTGTTTTAGTAGGCACCAGCAGCATTGAAAATTCTGAGGCTATTTCCGCTTTATTAGAGAAAAGAAAAATCAAACACGAGGTGTTGAACGCCAAACAGCACGAGCGTGAGGCGCAAATTATTGCCAACGCAGGCAGTATTGGTGTGGTCACTATTGCTACTAATATGGCTGGCCGAGGTACAGACATTGTACTGGGCGGTAAATTAGTCGAAAAGGCTAACGACAAGCAAAAAGCAGATTGGGCGGAGCAGCATGAGGCAGTTATTCAAGCAGGCGGACTGCATATTGTCGGCACCGAGCGTAACGAGTCTCGTCGTGTGGACAATCAGCTGCGTGGTCGTTCAGGACGTCAAGGTGATGTTGGTTCTACGCGTTTCTATCTGTCCCTTGAAGACAATTTAATGCGTATTTTTGCCAGTGAAAAAATGGCAGCGATGATGCAGAGATTGGGCATGGAGAAGGGCGAGGCGATTGAGCATAAGATGGTAAATCGCGCGATTGAAAACGCACAGAAGAAGGTCGAGGGTATGAACTACGATGCGCGTAAACACCTGTTAGAGTATGACGATGTTGCCAACGATCAGCGTAGAGTAATCTATCAATTACGTGATGAGCTCATGAGTGTTGACGATGTACAAGAGCGGTTTATTCAAATCCGTGAAGGTGTGGTTAGTGATTTGTTTGTGGGCTATATTTCAACTGAGCAGGCCGAGGAAGATTGGGATGTTGAGGGCTTACATAATATTTTAAAAGCAGACTACGGTGCAGACTTTCCTTTACAACAGTGGCTAGACGAGGGTGTTGATGTTGATGAGCTTGAAGGTAGGATTGTTGAAGGGCTAAGTTCAATTTGTGACTACAAAGAAGAAATTACTGGCGCAGAGTCAATGCGTGGGTTTGAAAAGGCGGTGATGTTGCAAACCTTAGATCATTTTTGGAAAGAGCATTTGGCGGCAATGGATTACTTGCGTCAAAGTGTTAACTTACGTGGTTATGCACAAAAGAATCCAACACAAGAGTTCAAGCGCGAGGGTTTTAATATGTTTGAGTCGCTTTTAGACACCATTAACATTGAAATTGTTAAGTCGTTGTCTAGTGTCGTACTTAATGAAAATACCAGTGCTGATGATGTTGAACAGCAAAATAATGAGGACGCACAAGCACAACACGAAACACTTGGTACAACAGGTGTAGACAATCACGAGGTTGAGGGTGTTATGCAAGAAGATAAACAAGTAAAAGTTGAAAAAGTAGGGCGCAACAAACCTTGCCCTTGTGGTTCTGGCAAAAAGTACAAAAACTGCCATGGCTAACCTTTGTATTGGTCTTATGTCTGGCACCAGTTTAGATGGTGTTGACGCAGTCATTATTGATACAACAGCAACACAACTGTTAGCGCAAATTTACTTGCCTTATCCAAAATCGTTAAGACAACAACTACAAACACTGACTCAGAGCGGACAAACCCAGTTAAAAGCTTTAGCAGATATCGACACACAGGTCGCTCATTTTTTTGCCGATGCGGTTGATGCTTTGCTCGAAAACGCCAATATTTTAGCAACAGACATCAAAGTGATTGGCTCACACGGCCAAACTATCTTTCATCAAGGAGGCAAATACTCTATGCAGATTGGGCATGGTGCTATTATTGCAGAGCGCTCCGGTATTGCTGTGGTTAGTGATTTTCGTATGAATGATATTGCTGCTGCAGGTCAAGGCGCGCCGTTAACGCCCATGTATCATCAGCATTTGTTGCAGGGCAAAGAAGGAGTGGTAATTAATTTGGGCGGCATTGCTAATTTAACACAAGTTTTAAAAGGTGTTGTTATTGGTTTTGATACCGGCCCCGCTAACACCTTGCTAGATAATTGGATTAAGAAATCTAAACAGTTAGATTATGATCGAGATGGTGTTTGGGCGAGAGCCGGCCTTGTTGATGAGCGTTTATTGAGCGTCTTGCTAGCGGATGCATATTTTAAAAAACCAGCGCCAAAAAGCACAGGTCCAGAATATTTTAATTTGGCTTGGCTTGCAACCTACTTAACCGGCAATGAACGCGCTGCCGATGTGCAAAGAACTTTGGTAGAATTAACGGCCATGAGTATTAGCCAACAGATTACCCAAGGTGCAGACGTGTATCTTTGCGGGGGCGGCGTGCATAACTTGTTTTTATCTGAGCGCCTGGTTTATTTAAACCCTCATAGTGAGGTATCCACCACGAATGACTTAGGCATGCCGGTTGATTATGTTGAGGCTGCCGCTTTTGGGTTCTTTGCACAACAAACATTAAAGGGAAAAACTTCAAGTTTGCCACTGGTGACAGGCGCCCAAGGTCCGAGAATATTAGGAGCCATTTATGCAGCACAATGATACGCTACAGATTATTCGCCCTGATGATTGGCACTTGCATGTGCGCTCGGGCGAGATGCTCAAATCAGTGATTGGCATGACAGCCCTGCAAATGGGCAGAGCCATCATTATGCCAAACCTAACACCACCAGTTAGTGACGCTGGGCAAGCACAGCAGTACCATCAAGAAATTATGAACGCTCTGCCGGTAGACACTAACTTCACACCGCTGATGGTTTTATATCTAACAGACAACACCACACCAGAACAAATCCAAGCGGCTGTTGACGGTGGTTTAGTAGTGGCGGCCAAGCTTTATCCGGCCGGTGCCACCACCAATTCAGACAGCGGGGTAACGGATATTGCTAATATATATCCTGCATTAGAAAAGATGCAACAACTAAGTATGCCGCTGCTGGTGCATGGCGAGGTGACCGACACTGTTATTGATATTTTTGATCGAGAAGCTATTTTTATTGAGCGAATTTTGACTCAGGTTGTTCAAGATTTTCATGAATTAAAAATTGTTTTTGAGCATATCACCACCAAGGACGCTGTTGATTTTGTTTTGTCTTCAAGCGATAATATTGCTGCGACGATAACCCCACACCACTTGTTGGCAAATCGTAACGACATGTTGGTTGGTGGCATTAAACCACATTATTTTTGCTTGCCAATTTTAAAGCGAGAAGACCCACACCAAAAAGCTCTGTTATCTGCGGCCACGAGCGGCAACACTAAGTTTTTTTTAGGTACAGATTCTGCTCCGCATGCAAAAGACGATAAAGAGTCTAGCTGTGGTTGTGCTGGCATTCTTAATGCGCATTGCGCGATTGAACTATACGCAAGTGTGTTTGAATCTCAAAATGCATTAGATAAGCTTGAAGGCTTTGCATCAATATTTGGCGCCGATTTTTACGGCCTACCACATAACACAGAAACCATCACACTAAAAAAACAAGATTGGGTTGTGCCAGACAGCTATCCGTTTGCCGACGCTACGGTTGTGCCATTTATGGCAGGAAAAACAATAGATTGGAAGTTGGTTTCTTAGATTTTAAAAAAGGCTTTTGCCTGCTCAGTATCAAGCTCTATTTGTTGTTTTAGCGCTTCAAAACTATCAAACTTTTCTTCATCTCTGATTTTGTGTTTAAACACAACCTTAGCTTCAACTCCATAAACGTCACGATCAAAATCAAACAAAAATACTTCTAATAAGATTTTTTTGCCATTAACCGTTGGACGATTGCCAATATTGCATACTCCTTGAAAAACCACACCTTGAATTTCAACCGTGGTTGCAAATACACCCAAAACTGGACTAATTTCTCGCTTAATAGGGATGTTGATGGTGGGAAAATCAATGGTTCGCCCTTTTTGTTGTCCATGAATGATTTTCCCTAAAATTGAAAACTCACGCCCCAGCATTTGTGTGGCAGCGCTTAGATCGCCACAGGCGAGCAACGTTCGAATCCCTGAGCTACTTGCACGACAATCATTGCGTAATACGCTTTGGGTGTTTTCCACACTAAAACCCTTGACTTTTGATAGGCTTTGCAACAGTTTTACATCCCCCTGTCTGTTTTTTCCAAAACGAAAGTCATCGCCAATCAAGCAGTGCTTCATATTGAGTTTATCCAATAAAACTTGTTGAATAAAGTCTTTAGCTTCAAGCTCAGAAAAATTCTGATTAAAGTAGATTAACAAGTGTTTATCCACACCAAGTCGTGCCAGTAGTTGGTGCTTTTCTTTAAAATTGCTTAGCGTGGCTTGTTCCCGGCCAAAAAAACATTGAGGGGTTGGTGAAAAAGAGACAAGGACTGAGGGTAAGACCAATGCTTTGGCCGACCTGACCAGCCTTAGAATAATTTTCTCATGACCGACATGTACACCGTCAAAATTGCCAATGGTGACAACACTACCAGAATGTTTTTTTAAATTATGTAAACCACGAATAAGCTGCATAACGGCTATTTTAATCTAATTGTGCCAAGATTTTATTCACAGGTGTTGGTACCCCGACCTTTAAGTGGCGGATTGATTGAAACCCACGAGTCTGTTCCGAACAGTCAACAACAACAGGGTTGATAATTAAATGGTAGTGAGTAAAGCTATGTTTGATGGGTTGAAGCGCTCTATTGATGTGAGCATTTGTGTCAAATTGTTGGATGGTACGCAAGACCTCTTGAGAACTGTCTTCACATTCTTTAAAACTCCATAACCCGCCCCAAATACCTTTTGACGGTCTTTTTTCTAGATAAACCTGCCCTTGTTTGTTTTGATAAACCAACATCGTAATCGAGCGGCTAGGTTTGTTTTTCTTTGGTTTTGGGCTTGGGTATTCAGCCTGTGTTTTGTGTTGATAAGCCAGACACCCTTGTTGAACAGGGCATCGACCACAGTCTGGATTAGAACGAGTACATAAAGTTGCACCAAGGTCCATAATGGCTTGAGTGTAGTCGTTATTACGCGCGTTGGGTGTGTGTTGTTTGGCAAGCACCCAAAGCTGTTTGAGTGTTTGAGCTTGGCCATAATGACCTTTTACTTGATGATAACGAGACAGAACACGTTTTACATTGCCATCTAATATGGCATGATTCTGATTGTGACTAATAGATAAAATAGCCCCCGCTGTTGATTCACCAATGCCTGGCAAGGCCATAACTTGTTTAATGTTGTCGGGAAACACTCCTTGATATACCTGCTCAATAATTTTAGCGCTTTTATGTAGATTACGTGCTCTAGCATAATAACCCAACCCAGCCCATTGTGCTAAAACCGTGTCTTCGCCGGCATTAGCTAACACTGCCAAGCTTGGAAAGTGGTGAATAAAATTATTAAAATAATTGATCACTGTGCTGACTTGCGTTTGTTGCAACATGACCTCACTAAGCCAAACGTGATAAATATTGGCCGGATTGCCTTGCCAGGGCAATGAGTGTCGCCCATGCTGATCAAACCACTGTAATAGTGGCTTTGAAATTGAATTCATTATTTTAGGTTGAGCGGGTCGTTCGGGTTAATGCCAACCATAAACGGCTTATTAATGTCTTCGTGAGTGACTTGATAAACACAACCAATCCAGTTATTGATGATACCGCTGGTAGCATCATGCCAGGTGTTGCCCAAGGTTTGGTTGATCAGCGCTTCAGGGAAATCGCTTATATTAAACTCACCATCGAGCAGTTTAGTTTTAAACTCGTTTAAGATGGCCTTGTTTTGTGGACTTAAATAATTGCTTGGAAAAGACGGATATTCTTTTCTGTCTTTATTTAAAAATGAAATCACTTCACGCTTGTATTCTTTTAGTAGGCTAATAGTATCGTATTCTGGGTGTCCTTGGAAAAATACAATCCTAAGCAAATCTTCACTAACACATAAATGTGCACCGACCTTACTGTCGACCAATATCTTAACACCTGCTTTGTCAAACTGTGCTTTGGAGATTTCATTAAAACGGGAGTGTGGCACATCAAAACAAGTGTTGACACCGCTCATGAGTGGGTGTTGACGGTCAAGCACCTTGTGTGGAAACACACCCCAACACTTTTTGCCAATAGCTTGCCTTTTTTGACCATAACGAAACTCGAGCACCGCGTGGGTGGCTAAGCAAGAGCACAAGGTCGAAGTGACATTGTCATACGACCACTCGATTACTTCTTTGAGTTGCTCATAAAAAGGTGCCTTTTGTAAGTCAGCCTCTTCAATGTGAGCGCCTGTAATAATAAGCGCATCTAAGCCCTGCGCTTTGATATCGTCAAAACTTTGATAATGCTGACTAACATGGGCTTGCGCTTTATCCCCGCGTTTAATCGAAGAGAGGGTAAACGGGTGTATGTAGAACTGTGCAATCTGATTTGAGTGTCCAATGAGGCGGAAAAATTGCCTTTCGGTGGCCTCAAGCGCCGTGTCTGGCATCATGTTCAACAGGCCAATATGTAGTTCACGAATGGTTTGATGGTTGGCACGATCTTTAGATAAGATGGTTTCCCCTTCTTGCTGTAGGCGTGTAAATGAAGGCAAGTTAGAATGAGCAATTAGTGGCATTAGTCCAGCGCTCCATTAATGAGTTCATACACTTCATTTGCATTTTTACATTGATACAAGTCTTCACTATCAATGGTGTAGCCGTATTTTTCAGCAATGGTTTCATATTTTGGCACCCTGTGTGCGAGTAGCTGTGGAAAAATCCAGCCAACAAAAGCATCGGGGTTGATTTGTGCTACGTAAATTAGGTTGT
The DNA here is from genome assembly GCA_937899995.1 of uncultured Gammaproteobacteria bacterium. GTDB lineage: Bacteria > Pseudomonadota > Gammaproteobacteria > PS1 > Pseudothioglobaceae > Thioglobus_C. The sequence continues at coordinate 6,141 of CALCCK010000024.1, read as the reverse complement.
TTTCAGTTAGGTAGGTAGCTAACTGTTCTTTTAAGAAATTTGCTTGGTAATACAAAGGTTTGGGGTGTGTTTGTGCACGCTCAATCAATGCTGATTTATTGACCTTGCTGGCTCGTATATAGAGGATTAGCGTGTGTTCAGCAAGGGTTTCATACACTTTATAATCATCAAGCTCGCATAAGCTACCGCCGGCATCATTGATAAAGTGGTTAAATCCTTGTTTAGCCGATTTTTCAATAAACTGAGGCACATCCAGCATAGTGCTAACTTCAGCCTCTCGGTGTAGTGCTTGACGGCGAGTAAACTCATCAATCGGTAAACCACCCTGTTCAGGGTTACCAACTTTGCCTAAAAAAGCAGAAACCGATGACAAGTTGTCAAAGGTGATATGGTTTTCAATACTAATAGACTTATTGTCTAACAAGCTACCCAGCCAATCGTCTTGTCTTATGTTGTGTTTAATGTTGTCAAGAATTGCCTGGTTAAGGTACTCGGCACCGATACGATAATCGCCCGAATAATGGTACCACTTGTCTTCATTACTGAGTAGTTTTGATAAGTGTGTTTTACCAACACCTGACATGCCTAACAGCGTTAGACGCTTATTTTTTGATTGTTTAAATTGTTCGGCTGATAGTCTCATAGCAACCCATCTTGTTTAAACATTTCGCGAATGCCACGCACCGCTTGACGAGTACGGTGCTCATTTTCAATAAGCCCAAAACGCACATAGTTGTCGCCATAATCACCAAAACCAACACCGGGCGAAACACCTACTTTTGCTACTTTGAGTAGTTTCTTAGTAAATTCCAACGAACCCATTTCTTGATAAAACTCAGGGATTTTAGCCCAAACAAACATGGTGGCTTTGGGTGGTGTAACGTCCCATCCAATTGATTGTAAGCCACCACATAAGACATCACGACGCTCTTGATACATGTCTGAAATCTCTTTAACACAGCTTTGGTCGCCTTCTAGCGCCTCAATGGCGGCTACTTGAATTGGGGTAAACATACCGTAATCAAGATAGGATTTAATCTTTGCCAGGGCAGCAACAAGCGTTGGGTTACCAACCATAAAGCCCACACGCCAACCTGGCATATTGTAACTCTTTGATAAAGAGAAAAACTCAACTGCAATGTCTTTCGCGCCTTCAACTTGCAAAATACTGGGTGCCACATAGCCGTCAAAAACAATATCAGCATAGGCCAGGTCTTGAATTACCCAAATCTCATGTTCTTTGGCGATTTTGATAACACGCTCAAAAAACTCTAATTCGACACATTCAGTGGTTGGGTTAGATGGATAATTAAGCACCAACATTTTAGGCTTGGGAAAGGTGTTTTTAATCGAGCGTTCAAGCCCTGCAAAAAAATCATCATCAGGACCACAAGGTACGTGCTGAATGTCTGCGCCAGCAATTACAAACCCATAAGGATGGATTGGATAGGCGGGGTTGGGCACCAATACGGTGTCACCACTACCTACAACAGCCTGTGCTAAGTTAGCCAACCCTTCTTTTGATCCAATGGTAACAATAGCCTCAGTTTCTGGATCTAGATCAACGTCAAAACGGTCTTTATACCAGTTGGTAATCGCGCGTCTAAGGCGTGGAATACCTCGAGAAGTTGAATAACGGTGCGTGTCTTTACGGCGTGCCGCCTCTACCAATTTTTCTACAATATGGTCTGGTGTTGGTTGGTCAGGATTGCCCATACCAAAGTCAATTATATCTTCGCCACGCGCACGCGCCTCTGCTTTCAACTCGTTAGTAACAGCAAAAACGTAAGCAGGCAGGCGTTTAATTCGGGGGAAATCGTCGTTCATTTATTTAATCGTTAGTAATTCTACTTCAAAAACAAGGGTTGCACTTGGCGGGATAACATTGCCCGAACCCATTTCACCGTAAGCCAGTTTTGATGGAATGGTTAGTTTTCGTTTGCCACCCACTTGCATGCCATCAACACCTTTATCCCAACCAGGAATCACTTGTCCAACACCTAGTTGGAAGTCGAACGGAGCGTTCCTATCAACGCTGGAATCAAATTTTTTTCCGTTGGTTAGCCAGCCGGTATAGTGCATAGAAACATGATCGCCAGCCTTGCACGCCGTGCCTTCACCTAATGCTAATTCTTCAATGATGAGTTCTGCCATAGTGTTTTCCTAATAAGTTAACGTTATGTTGTAAGAGCCAAATTTTCTAATATTAAGCACACCCACATCCAAAATTAAATATTGCCCCTTAATGCCTTTTAATAACCCTGAAATAAGCGGTGTTTTATCAAAACTTAGTGAGCTGATTTTGCACGGGTATTCTACCACAGGGTAATTAATTTCTAAAGTCTCGTTGTTGAGCGTTTTGGCGCCCAATTCATCAATCAACAATTGAACTTTTGGTAGTAATTCATCACGCACTTGTTTAAGGTCAATCGCCCTTACTTCATTCTTAAGCATTTTTCGCCAATTGGTTTTGTCATTCACAAAGTCTTTTAGGGCGACTTCTATTTGTCCAGATTTAAGGCGAGAGTCTACTTCTAGTATAGGCAGCGCACTGACGGCGCCTTGATCAATCCATCGACTTGGAATATTAGACTTTCGCGTAATGCCAACCTTAACACCGGATGAATTGGCCAAATAAATTACGTGCGGGGTAAAGCAATTATCCAGCCCCCAGCTCGGTTCTCGACAAGTACCTAGGTGGTAGTGACAGGTTTCTGGCTTCATGATGCACAAATCACAACGGGCCAATTTTTGACAACAAGGATAACAATAGCCCTGAGAATAGCTTTTGTTGGTAGCCTTGCCACAATTGGCACAGTTGATTTGGCCATTAAACTCTAATTGTATGGTTTCACCAATCAAGTCGTTCATGTTGAGCAACTTATTGCCAATTGGCAGTTGGTATTGTGCTATACCCATACTGACACTGGTTTGCATTTTGCTAATGAGCCCGCTTAGCTGCATGAGATTAAGTTTGAGTTAGTAGAGTTTGTACTTCTAAGTATTTTTCGGCCGTTTTTTGAACGATATGCTTGGGCAATATTGGTGCAGGCGGGGCTTTGTTCCAATCTAGCGTTTCTAAGTAGTCGCGTACAATTTGCTTATCAAAACTTTTTGGGCTGGTGCCTACTTGGTAATCTTCTTTTGACCAAAATCGCGAAGAGTCTGGTGTGAGCACTTCATCCATTAAGGTTAGCTGGTTGTTTTCATCAAGGCCAAATTCAAACTTAGTGTCAGCAATAATAATGCCACGTGTTAATGCGTAATCAGCTGCAAATTGGTAAAGTGACAAACTGGCTTGTTTAACTTGCTGAGCCATGTCTTCGCCTAATATATCCACAGTCGCAGCAAAGTCAATATTTTTATCGTGCTCGCCAACAGCTGCTTTACTAGAGGGTGTATAAAGCACTTTTGGTAATTTTTCTGCCAATTGTAAATTATCAGGTAATTTGGTTCCACAAATACTACCTGTATTTTGGTAATCTTTCCAGCCGGAGCCAATAATATAGCCACGAACAATCGCCTCTACTGCCAAAGGCTTGAGTTTTTTTACAATAATAGCTCGACCTTCAACCTGGGTTGTTTCTTCTGGACTTAAGACACTCTCTAACGACTCGTGAGTTAAGTGGTTGGGAACGATGTGTCGAGTTTTATCAAACCAAAAGTTGGCTATACTAGTGAGTACCGCGCCTTTTTGACTGATTGGCGCATCAAAAACAACATCGAATGCACTGAGGCGATCCGTGGTGACAATAAGCATGCGCTTGTCGTCAATATCATAAATATCGCGAACCTTGCCTTTTTGGATTAAGGGTAGGCTAAGCGATGTTTTGAAGAGTGTTTCCAAGCGCGTCTTTGAGCAGAGGTAGATTGCTATTATTTTAACCTTAATCTACAACAACAGGGTGCTGCGATTGTGCATATATTTACCCATATATGATAAAATACATACACATTATGAAGAAGAAAAACCTTTTAATTGTATTGTTATTAACCACGCAATTTGCTTTAGCATCGCTACTCTCTGATGGTGCACTTCGTTTAATTCAAATTGGTAACGAAATTGGTTCTCGTGATATTGTAATGCGAGGTCAATCCTTATTATTAAAAGGTACTTTTGATTTATATGACCTAGACGCCTTGTATGAGTCTTCTAAGCAGGTGCGACACGGCAGCACACTAATGGGGTACCCGCCACATGAGCGCGGTGCTAACGAGATATTGATTAAACTAGTAAGACAAAGCTACGACCCTGCGCTGTATGATTATGCACTACATTTGCTTGATGGCAATAACGGCTTTGTTAAAAATGAGTTTTTAGCGCTCAATTTATTTGAAGAGTCTTTTGAGGTTCACGGCAATGCGCATTCAGCCTTTATTGCGGCTGTGATTAGAAACGAGTCTTTGGTGCCTGGCACCAAAAAAACTCAGCGTATTGGTGAGCTTTTGGCTTTTGCAATTTTAAACAATATCAAGGGTGCAAAGAACTACCAAGCACAACACGTTAATAGCGGACACTGGAAAACACTAAGACCCAATAGTTGGAAAGACTGGCTAAATAATCAGTAATTGTTTAGGGAGTTTAAGACTTTATTGGCTTTATTTTTGAAGCGCCATAAATCGTCACGATCCACATATTTTTGTTTGGGCAATCGATAGGTTAGCGGGTTTTTCCGTACACCCTTATAACGCAACTCATAGTGTAGATGTGGACCGGTTGAGCGCCCAGTTGACCCTACATAGCCGATAATCTGCCCTTTTTTGACTTTTTGCGACACTCTTAGTCCTCGAGCAAATCGAGATAAGTGTGCATAAACGGTGGTATAGGCACTACCATGTTTAATATAAACAACATTGCCTAAAGCACCCATTCTTTTTCTATGTTGCACTACGCCGTTAGCAGACGAATAAACAGGTGTGCCTGTTTTAGCAGTAAAATCAACCGCTCGATGTGGCTTCCAGGTTTTTAAAATAGGGTGAAGTCGCTTTCTTTGAAATTCAGAACTAATCCTGCTATATTTGAGGGGTGTTTTGAGAAAAGAAGCATGTAAAGAACGGCCATTTTTATCGTAATAATCAGTACGCCCCTGTCGATCGGTATAGGCAAATAAAGCAATGCGTTTTTTTGACCCAGCATAGATAATAGCACTAGGACTGGTACCACTATTGCCGATAATAATAAAGCGGTCGCCTTTCTTTAAGTCTTTATTAAAGTCAATTTCCCAGGAGAATATGCGCACAATGGTTTTGACAATGCTTGGGTTAATGTTGGCTTTCTTGGCGTCGTAGTTTAATGATTGAGTAATGGTGATAGTGGAACGCTCAAAGACATTGCTACCGTGTGCCACGGCATTGGTCGTGACTAAAAAAGCCACTGAAAAAATTAAAAATAAAATGTGTTTAAACATGTTTGGCAACAATTTGACAGGCCAGGTCTCGTGCTTCTTGATCATTGGCAATAATGGCATCAAGATTGTTTAAAGCAACGTACTTTGTTTGAGCAAGCGTTTGTTCAATGACCTGAGGAATATCTAAGAAACTAATGGTTTGATTTAAAAACGCATCAACTGCAACCTCATTGGCGGCGTTAATTGTGCCCATGGCGTTTCCACCCTGTTTGAGCGCTTCAAAAGCCAACTTGAGGCAAGCAAATTTTTCAAGATCTGGAGTGTAAAATTCTAATGGCGAATTGTTGGCTAAATCTAGTGGTGCAACGCCAGAGCTAATGCGCTGAGGATAGGCCATTGCATAGGAAATAACACTACGCATATCGGGGTTGCCTAGCTGCGACAAGGTAGAGCCATCATTAAAATAAACCGAAGAATGAACAATGCTTTGTGGGTGAATAACCACATCAATTTGCTCCGGTTTTAGGTCAAATAAATAATAAGCCTCAATCACTTCCAACCCTTTGTTCATCATTGTGGCCGAGTCAACTGAAATTTTGCGACCCATAGACCAGATCGGAAGAGCGTCGTGTAGGGAAAGAGTGTAGATCTCGGTGGTCGCCGTATCATTAAAAAAAAAAAGAACAAAAAAAAAGAAAAGCTCAAGTGTATTGATTGGCCCCAGAATCACAGCAGCAACATATCTTGGTACAGTTATCAAGACTGAGCATGCAGCTACCTACGGCGACCACCC
>CALCCK010000023.1 GCA_937899995.1 uncultured Gammaproteobacteria bacterium | reverse complement strand
CTCTTCCGATCTAAAAAGGCGTTTAAAGCCATTGGTCGTGGTTTAAACAAAACCCGTAAAGCCGTCTTTAGTTTAAAAACCGGCTTTGTTTCATTGGCTGGAATCGCAGGCATTGGGATGCTTATAAAACGCTCGTTAGATGTTGTTGATAAACTTGGTAAAGTATCGTCAAAACTTGGTGTCACCTCACAAGAATTACAGCGTTTTAGATACGCGGCTAAATTGGCTGGTATTCAGCAAACCATGCTGGATATGGGTTTACAAAGATTTATCAGGCGTGTGGGCGAGGCCGCAAAAGGTACTGGCGAGGCGCAAGAAGCCTTAAAAACGATGGGCGTGCAACTTACCGGTACAAATAATAGGGTATTGTCGGCCACCGATTTACTTGGTCAGGTTGCAGATGCACTCAAAGACACCAAAGATCCCGCAGAGCGTTTACGTTTAGCATTTAAGCTGTTTGACTCCGAGGGTGTTGCGATGGTCAATATGCTTAAAGATGGCAAGGTTGCATTTACAGACGTGATGAAAGAGGCCGAGAGTTTGGGAATTATACTTAGCACCCAAGCAGTTAAAGGCATTGAAGAAACTAATAACTCATTATTTCGTTTATCAACATTTATAAAAGGAAATTTTTTACAAATTGTGGCAAAACTTGCGCCCTTTATCCAAACAATTACAGAGGGCATTATTAAATGGGGGAAAGAAAAAATAGATGATAATAAGGGGATCGGCAATATTGCAAAAGTGATTGCAGGACAAATAATGCAGGCCGGTATTTCAATCTTAAAAACCCTTGCAAATATTGCAAATGGCTTTATGGAGTTTATTAGGAAAATTGAAAACTTACCGTTTGTGGGTATCAGATCATTAAAAGAAGTCAAAGAAGATATTGCCGAAGTGCAAAGTTTATTAAATTCAAATCCTAAAGGTAGAAGTGGTGCGGCCATCTTTAATAATGCCAGTAAGAGATTAGAAGAATTACAAAAAGAATTAAAAAAAGTTAAATCAAGTTTTACCAATATAGAACCAGTTAGTTTTCAAAAAGCAATAGGTGTAATTGAGCAATTAATTGCTGATTTGGAAATTGTTGAGGCTAAAACTAAAGACATTGTTTCAGGTGTTAATTTAGGTGAAGATACTATTTGGGATAAGATGAAAAAAGGCTTTACCGCGTATAAAGATTCGGTTGAAAAAGGCAATTTGACTATTGCAACCATAACTGAAAAAGCCATGAAATCCACCGAAGATGCCATTGTTAATATGATTATGGGTGTTAAAACTTCATTTAAAGACATGGCACGATCAATCCTTGCTGATTTAATTCGTATGGGTGTTCAAAGGTCTATCACCACACCACTATTTAATGCATTAATGCCTAGAGCACGCGGGGGGAATGTAAACGCCAACCAAAATTATTTGGTCGGTGAACGCGGTGCTGAGATTTTCCAACCAAGAAGCGGCGGCAAGATCATCCCTAACCACCAACTTAATACCGCCACTGGTGAGGTGCGCCAAGTCACTGCTGAGATCAACTTTAATGTGCAGGCTATTGATGCTGCCAGTTTTAATAATTACCTCGTTAATAACAGAGGCACAATTGAGTCAATAATTAACAACAGTCTTACATCTAATGGTAGCGTTAGGCGCACCATTAAGCAGGTCGTTTAATGAACAATTTAACCAGCACCATTATGGCTAACCATAGCCATATTGAAGTTCAGGAATGGCTAAAACAAAGCCAAGCCATGCACTTTAATAGTGGCAAAACACAACGTGTGGTTAAAACCTTGATGCCAGCAATACAAATGCAAGTTAATTATAAGAACCTAACCAAAACCCAATTTGAGGCGTTGCAAACTGCATACGAGGCCAACCATGCCAACACGGTTATTGTTGATGCGGATGATGCACATGATATTAGGCCGGATGTGATGGGTTTAAATACCTCAGTTTGGGCGTTTGAAAAATTCAAATTTAGCGTGGTTGCACCCTCACTTTATAGCGGCAAAATCACAATGATCAGCAGTGTATTTTTTAATTACAGCCAATATCAAGACGAGTTTTCACAATCCTCAACTTATACACCGGTCACTTCAACCGATAACGGTTTTACCAATATGCTGGCCAATGCCGAGCCATATCAAGTTGAGTTTAGTTATGTCAACAACTCAATTTTTAGCAATATTGGACAATCAGCAAGGCACATTAAAGACATGGCTGGTTTACGCCGTCAATATAGCCTTAATTGGTTTTTGCAAGAGTCCGAGTTTTTACAATTGATCCAATTTTATCGCAGGAAAGCTGGCATTTTAGGTACGTTTGGGATGCCAAAAGAAGGCAGCATAAGTTTAGGATCAGCAGGCAAAACCAAAGCCAGCTTTTTAACCGATAGCTTTAAATTTAGCCGCCGCACAGATGGTATGTATATTGCCAGTGCTGATATTGTTGAGGTGTTATGAGTAAAGAAATTACCAGCAACGCACGCGCAGACGATGTATTTACGATGCTGCATTTGTTTGAGTTTCACATGGATAAAAACTGGGATTATGACCAAGCAGATGCCGGTGAGATCTTGCGCTTTACAGACCATGATGTATTTGTTGATGATGGCACAAATGAGTACACACCGATTGCCATCACTTGGGATAAATTAACCGAGGATTTTTCCATGCAATCGGACAGCATTAATGTCACTATTGATAATATTAATGGGGTTTTATCGGCCGAGGCATTAGCCTCAGAGTGGCGTAATAACCCTTGCAAAATAACACGGATTATTTATACACCAACTGCCGAAACCATTGACGGTAATACCTATGAGTTTGGTTTTAATAGCCAAAGCACCACCAGCTATCCTAAGTTATCAATAAGCGGTATTACCCAAGACAATTATTTGTTATTTGAGGGGGTAATTGATACCTTCAGTGCCACTCAGCAAACATTAAGTGCCAGTTTAAACACCCAATTCGTCCACTGGTCAAAACCCTACCCCTCGCGTACTTACAACCAGAACGAGTTTACAAGCATAGTGGCGGCTATAAATGACGTGGTTTACTGGGGGCAACAAAATATAACATGAATTTAACCAACTGTTTTACCGTTGCAATTTACCATTTAAACACCCGCTTTAAACTACCAAAAAGCTGGGGTAAATACACGCTTGATATTAATAACATGGATTATTTTGTTAAGTATCAACGCCGGTTTTTAGCTAAAAAACAGCACATTGATTTTTTTGATAGCTTTTGCACCCAAGTAAAAAAAGCCAAAAAGGATGATGTGGTTTTAACACCTACCTCAGTTGGTGTTGCTATTAATCGATTTACCTATTGGGTATGGAGTGAAGATTTAGGCCGTGTGGTACATAAACAATTAAACAAGGAGTGTTTAATTATGAGGGTTGATCATGGGTAGCGCAGTTAAAGCCATTGTTGGCATTGCTCTTATGTTAGCCGCTCCCGGCATTGGCGCATGGGCGGCTGGCGGTGCTTTTGCATGGGGTACGACCATTGCCAGTTTAAGTGGCATTGGTTTGGCCACTGCTATTGGTGTAACACTGGTGGCTGCATCGCTTGCCGGTAGTGCCTTAACCGCTGATATTGGTGACACTGCCGGAACTGAATCGTATGCCGGTGTGAAATTACAAACACAAAAATCTAATGTTAGCCCCGTACCTCAAGTGTTTGGTTATAACCGTCTAGCTGGTAATATTATATGGCAACAGACCAATAATAAAGTTAATAATAATACTGCTGACAATGGATATAACCGCGATTATTGGGCAATTATTGCCTTGGCCGGTCACACCATTGAAGATATAACTACCATTTATGGTAATGCATTGGCGTTAACTGATAAAGGTTCAAACAAATTCACGTCAGCATATACACATATTAAATGGTATAACGCCTCATCTTCAACTACGAATCTAAATGATATTAGTTTTGTAAAAACAGAAAGTGGTACAGCAGAAACCTATGGCGGTATTCTCAGTGTATTTGGATCATCACAACTCACATTATCTACTAATAATACAGCAACAAATAGAGGTTATTTACTCGATAGAACTGACACATATTGGAGTTTAAATGGTACTTCTGGCACTATTGACGTTGATTTGGGTGCTGATGGTACTTTGACAAATCTTCAATTCTACTTTAGGAAAGTATCTGGGGTTGGTAATTATATTTATTACAATTTAAAACTACAATATTACAATACTGGTTCATCTTCTTGGGTTGATACTGGCGATACAAATAATGGTCAAATTTTCCAACAATATGGTGTGGCATATTCAGAATTTATATTAATTACATTATCAAATTCATTAGATCGGAAGAGCACACGTCTGAACTCCAGTCACAAGCCTATCTCGTATGCCGTCTTCTGCTTGAAAAAAAAAACAAAAAAAAACAAACAACAAAAAAAAAAAAAACAACACACATATTCATGCACATATCTCACAAATCTGATACTAATTAAGCAGTTGTCTTACTTCACA
>CALCCK010000022.1 GCA_937899995.1 uncultured Gammaproteobacteria bacterium | reverse complement strand
TTTGCTGTTCTGCGTCTGTAGTGTTGTGTTGGTCACCGTGTGAAGTTTTTATTTCAAGCAGAAGACGGCATTTTTTTTTTCAAGCAGAAGACGGCATACGAGATAGGCTTGTGACTGGAGTTCAGACGTGTGCTCTTCCGATCTTAATTCATAAATATATTTGTAATTTAAAAAAGATGATTTCATTAGCTAGATTTAGAGTTGTAAAATAGACTTAACTTTTTAATAAATTATTAAAATTATTAACCTTATTTAATGTCTAATTCTGAGTTTGTTCATCTACATTGTCATAGTGAATATTCTGTTGAGAATAGTTTAATTCGCATCCCAAAATTGGTAAAACAAGCTAAAGTGCTTGGTATGAGTTCTATTGCATTAACCGATAATGCCAATTTATTTGCGGCTATTAAATTCTATAAAGAGGCTAAAGGTGCTGGAATTAAGCCGATTTTTGGTGCCGAGCTTATTCTTAAAGGTGAAAATCTAAATTCTTCTTTGTTGCTTTTGTGTCAAAATCAACAAGGTTATTTGAATTTATGTGAGCTGATTTCATTATCTTATTTGCAAGGTCAAACTATTGATGGTGTGAGTATTACTACCGAGCAATTACAAGCACACCACCAAGGCTTGATACTCATCGCACTACCGGTGCATAGTGATGTGGCACAACACTTAATTAATAATCAAATTCCTGAGGCAAATCAACAAGCCCAGGCTTGGAGGGCTATTTTTAGCGATCGTTTTTACTTAGGGGTGCAACGTACCAGCCGAACTTATGATGAGCGTCATTTACATCTTTGTATTGAGCTTGGGTTAGAACTTGATATTCCTTTGGTGGCAACCAACGATGTGGAGTTTTTACAAAAGCAAGATTTTGATTCGCATGAGGCCAGAATCTGTATTTCCCAAGGCGGTTTATTAGACGATGCACGCCGTGAAAAACATTACCACGCTGAGCAGTATTTAAAATCTGGTGAAGAAATGGAAGGTCTATTTTCTGACTTGCCTGAGGTGATTATCAATAGCGCTGAAATTGCCAAGCGCTGCAATGTTCATTTTGAATTGTATAAAAAGAATTATTTGCCGGATTTCCCAATTCCAGAAGGGTTGACTATTTCGCAATTTTTCACTCAAGAATCGGAAGCAGGTTTAAATAATCGCTTGCAAGTCATCAAGGTAGGCCGACAGGTTTATGATGACCGCTTGGCATTTGAACTCTCTGTGATTATTCAAATGGATTTTTCGGGGTATTTTCTAATTGTAGCTGATTTTATTAGTTGGTCAAAAGATAATGGTATTCCTGTAGGCCCTGGTCGTGGTTCTGGTGCAGGCTCTTTGGTGGCTTATGCGTTAGGCATTACCAATGTTGATCCAATCAAGCATGAGTTATTATTTGAGCGTTTTCTAAATCCTGAGCGTGTGTCGATGCCGGATTTTGATATTGATTTTTGTACTGATCGTCGTGATGAAGTGATTGAATACGTCTCTAAGAAATATGGTGCTGAAAAAGTATCACAGATTATTACTTATGGCACCATGGCAGCTAAAGGTGTTGTTCGCGACGTAGGACGTGTTTTAGGCCATCCTTACGGTTTTAGTGACCGGATATCTAAGTCTATCCCTAACGACCTTAAAATCAACCTTTCACGTGCATTGGGTTATTTTAACGAAGGTGATTCACAGGAGGATAAAGACAAGTGGTATTCTGAAGAATTGAAAAATCGATATGATTCTGAAGAGAGTGTCACCACTTTGATCGATTTATCATTAGAGTTAGAAGGCTTAGTGCGTAATGTCGGTACTCACGCCGGTGGTGTGTTGATTGCACCAAGTAAGATTAGTGATTTTTGCCCGATTTATAAGGGCCCTAACGAAACTGATGGCGTAGTTTCACAATTTGACATGAAAGATGTTGAGGCGATGGGCTTAGTGAAATTTGATTTCTTGGGTTTGTCTAACCTTACTGTGATTGATAAAACTGTAAAACTTATTTTTGCCAAAGGCTTGAGTGACGAGCTGATTGATTTAGACGTCTTGCCTTTGGATGATAAAGGTGTATACGAATTATTACAGCGCTGTGATACCATAGGTATTTTCCAGCTTGAATCAGATGGCATGCGTGGCTATTTGAAAAAACTCCAGGCCGATTCATTTGAAGATATTGTGGCTATGTTAGCCTTATACCGACCAGGCCCACTCGGTGCTGGTATGGTCGATGACTATATCAATGTGAAGCACGGTACGCAAAAGGTGAAGTACCCACACCCAATGTTAGAAGAAATTCTTAAGCCAACCAATGGTGTATTTTTATACCAAGAGCAGGTTATGAAATCTGCCCAAGTCATGGCGGGTTACTCGCTCGGTGGTGCAGATTTATTACGCCGCGCTATGGGTAAAAAAATTACCGAAGAAATGGATGCGCAGCGTGATGTGTTTGTCAAAGGCGCAGCTGAGCGCGACATTGATGAAAAAAAAGCCAATGAAATTTTTGACTTGATTGATAAATTTTCAGGTTATGGATTTAACAAATCACACTCAGTGGCCTATGCTTATATTACTTATCAAACTGCTTGGTTAAAAGCACATTATCCTGCTGCCTTTATGGCATCGGTTCTTTCAGGCATGATGGACGATACTGACCGAATCGCCTTTACCGTGAATGAAGTGCAAGCAATGGGTTTGACGGTTGATGGCCCGAACGTTAATGAGTCTTATCATGAGTTTAGTATTCGAGATGAAAAAATTATTACTTACGGTTTAGGTGCAATCAAGGGTGTGGGTGAGGCTTTGGTTGAGGTCTTAGTGGCTGAGCGAGAAGTAAATGGTAACTATCAAGATTTGTTTGATTTTTGTTCACGTATTGAGCGTAGATCTTTAAACAAGCGCGCCATTGAGGCTTTGATTTATAGTGGCGCTTTAGATGGTTTTGAGATAGATCGTGCTGGTTTAATTAAAACCTATCCGGGTGCGATGAAACAAGCAGAGCAACGACAAAATGACCAATCAAGTGGGCAAAGTGGTTTGTTTGCAAATGAGCAAGCGTACAACGAGTATGAAGTGCATTACTTAACAGCCCCAAGTTTTTCGTTCAGAGAAACCTTACAATTTGAAAAAAGTGTGATGGGTTATTATTTTTATAACCATCCGACCGATGAATATAAAGCCGATTTAAAGTATATTTCTGCTAGCTTACCCTCTACTTTGGTTTTTAGAAATAATAAAGAAGTACGAGTATTGGCGCTTATTTCAGAGCTACGTTATCGCTCTACTAGAAGTGGCTCGCAGATGGCGTTAATTAATGTTGAAGATGGTACAACCTTATTAAATGCGGTAGTGTTTTCCAAAGTATTGGGTTCGGTTAGTGAGGCGTTAGTCACAGACTCAGTAGTGGTACTTTCTGGAAAAATTAACAAAGATTATCGTGATGAATGGCAATTGGTGGTCGATAAAGTAGAAGATATTGATGCGGTTAAAGAAAAATACGCTAGAAGTTTTGAGATTTCACTTAATCATAAACATCAAACACTATTCGATCAGCTTTCAGCGCTGTTAAAACGAAACCAAGGTCAGTGTCCTGTTAAGTTTCGTTATCAAGTAGATAATGCCCAAGGCAATGTTATTACTCGGGATTATTTTGTAAAACCAGATCGGCAGTTAATAGATGCAGTTGATGCACTGTTAGAAGATCAAGTTAGTAAGATTAATTACGTCTAAGTTTGAGTTGTAATTGACAAGCATCACCCGTTTATAAATCGGGACGATTTTTGCCATACTAAGAAAGCTTAAGTCGGCTTTTAAAAGGAGAATTAGTAGAAAAACTAAATTTGGTTTTATCGATAGAGGTTTTGGGTAAATCCTCAATCACACTAGTAACGAATATCGTTTGATTGAGGTAATATCATCCATATGAGTGTTTAAATTTTGAGTAGAAAATCAACCCATAGAGGCACAATCTAGTAAAAAAAACTATCCATTGAGTGCTAATGGTTTGAGGCGATTAAATAGCGCTAAAATCGATAAAAATCCACATAAAGTTAAGCCTATTCACTGTTTGATATTTCAAGTGTGTTTTAAAATGAAAATATACTGATACCGAGTAGAAAATTTAGGGCGTAAATTAACATAAAAATCGATAGTAAAATTAGATGATGGATAGGTTAAATAATTAGTAGTTCATAATAGTTTAATATTTCGTGAAACACTTGATTTAATACGTGGAACATAAAAAGTTATCCTCTTATTGGTTGCTAACGATGTAAATGAATGTTTTCCAATATAGCCATTTGCAATAAAATTTTTATAAGTTATTGATATTTAATTAAAATAATAAAATGTTTAGTTTTTAAACAAAACCATAGAAAACCGTAATATATCGATGTTTTTTATGGATTTTGATAAGATATTAACAGAGTTATCCACAGTATTGTGAGTAACTCTATTGAGTGTTGATTTAACAAGGTTTTTGATTATTTATAAAAACTTTTCACTGATAATTTCAATGATTTTTCGACCTAGCTTTTGTTTGCTATTTTTTGCCAGTTTTATACTACTTTTTTGGTCGATAAATACCACCTCATTTTCGTCACTTTTAAAGCCTAAATCGGTACATGAAACGTCATTTAAAATAATGGCATCACACCCTTTGTTTTTGAGCTTATTATTGGCATTTTCAAGCAAGTTTTGCGTCTCTGCAGCAAAACCAATGCAAATAGGTTTCTGAGGTAATTGACAAACGTCTTTTAAAATATCTTTGGTTGGTACAAGCTCTATTGTTAATGTTTTATCAGACTTTTTAATTTTGTGATTTTTAGGGTTTTTTACCGAATAATCACTCACCGCCGCACAGGCAATAAAAATAGTTTGATCATTGATATTTTCCATCACTGATCGGTACATTTGCTCGGCACTGGTGACAAATATTTGTTTAGATGGCTTACTGATTGAAGTGGAGACATCGCCAAGGATCAATGTAACTTGAGCGCCCGCCTCAATACAAGCATCAGCTAAGGCCATGCCCATCTTGCCACTAGAATGATTAGATAAATATCGAACAGGGTCAATCGCCTCAATGGTGGCGCCTAAGGTGATTAAAACTTTTTTACCACTCATCTTAGTGGATTGAAACATTAAGCCTACTTGCTTGGCGATTTCATCAGATTCAGCAAGTCGTCCTTCGCCAATATCACCACAAGCTTGTACCCCGTTCTCAGGATCAATAATTTGAATACCGCGTTGTACAAGTGTGGCTAGGTTATCTTGCACACTGTTAGAAGTGTACATTTGTTGATTCATCGCCGGTGCAATTAAGGTTGGGCAATCACTGGCTAAAATCACACTACTGAGTAAATCACAAGCCTTACCTGCTGCTAGGTTGGCAATTGTATTGGCGCTGGCTGGTGCAATTAATAGGGCATCTGCCCATTTGGCTAATTCAATATGTCCCATGGACAGTTCAGCTTCTTTATCCCATAAATTATTTTGAACTTTGTTTTTAGAGGTGGCTTGCAATGACAGCTCAGTAATAAATTTAGCACCACCTTGGGTTAGGATAACACGCACTTCGGCACCTAAATCTTGCAAACGACGCACAATATCGGGAGATTTGTAAGCAGCAATTGAGCCACTAACGCCAAGAACAATGCATTTGTTGGTTAAGATGCTCATATTCTGATGTTGGCAGTGATGCGGATATCATCCCCCACCATTCTAATATCGCTGAGGTCGAGTTGAATTTTATCTGCCATGGTATCGAGCACCAATGTTGCCATTGAATTGGCATTACTGCCCATGAGTACCGGTGCGGTATAAATAATAAGTTCATTGATTAAATTTTCCTCAATCATGGCGCCAATTAAATTAGGGCCAGCTTCAAGTAAGACAGTATTGATACCTTGGTTTGCCAATTGTTTGAGTACATCGGTTAAATCGAGTTTGCCATTTTCAAGTGTTTTACTGTTGCTCGGATTAAGAACTAAAATTGGCGCATCGTTTGAAAAAATATTAAGCGTTTTATCTGTGATTTGTTGTCGGCTGTCAATCACCACTCTTAAGGGTGATGCAGTAGATGTATCAAGCCGTACAGTCATTGATGGGTTGTCAGATAAAATAGTACCAGATCCAGTCATGATGGCTTGGTGTTTAGCGCGTAAATATTGCACATCTATTCTAGCAGCTTCACCCGTAATCCACTGACTTTCACCTGAAGCCATGGCGGTTTTGCCATCGAGACTCATAGCAATTTTGCAAGTGACAAAAGGTAAACCTGTTTGCATACGTTTAATAAAGCCACGATTAAGTGTCAACGCCTCATTTTCTAATAAGCCAACACTGACTTTAATATCAGCCGCTTTTAACTTAGCAAGGCCTTGGCCACTAACCAAAGGGTTTGGATCTAGTGTGGCGATAACCACGTGTTTGACACCTGCATTAATAATGGCTTGTGCACATGGTGGTGTTTTACCTTGGTGTGAGCAAGGCTCTAAAGTCACATAAAGTGTCGCACCATTAGCCTGATGATTGATTTGCTCTAGAGCGTTGATTTCTGCATGTGCTTTACCAAAAGTTTGGTGGTAGCCTTTGGCTATAATTTGATCCTCTTTAACAACCACACAACCCACCATAGGATTGGCTTTAACGCCATCTCTACCTTGTCCAGCAAGCTTAAGTGCGAGCGACATGTAATGTGAGTCGTTTTTTGAAAAAGTTGCCACGATATTTCAGATATAATTGTTTAAATTTTTTAAATAAGTTTAATCCCATTTTACCCAGGAGAAACAACGTGGATGAGAAGAAAAAACAAGCCCTAAAAGCAGCACTTGCACAGATTGATAAGCAATTTGGTAAAGGCTCAGTTATGTATTTAGGCGATGATCAGGCTCAAGCAGGTATTGAAGCGGTTTCTACGGGTAGTTTAAGTTTGGATATTGCACTTGGTATCGGTGGCTTACCACGTGGCCGTGTGGTTGAAATTTACGGCCCTGAATCTTCAGGTAAGACAACATTAACATTACACGTAATTGCTGAGATACAAAAGTTAGGTGGCACAGCGGCCTTTATTGATGCTGAACATGCGCTTGACCCTCAATACGCTAGACGATTGGGTGTTAATACCGATGATTTACTAATCTCTCAGCCAGATACTGGCGAGCAAGCTTTAGAAATCACTGATATATTAGTACGCTCAGGTGGCGTGGATATTGTGGTGATTGATTCAGTCGCTGCACTTACACCAAAAGCAGAAATTGAAGGTGAGATGGGTGCTTCACACATGGGTTTACAAGCTAGATTAATGTCGCAAGCATTAAGAAAACTAACCTCAAACATTAAAAAAACCAACACCATGGTGATCTTTATTAACCAATTACGTATGAAGATTGGCGTCATGTTTGGCAATCCTGAAACCACAACTGGTGGTAATGCGCTGAAATTCTACGCCTCAGTGCGTTTGGATATTCGCCGTATTGGTGCAATTAAGAAGGGTGATGAAATTATAGGTAACGAGACGCGCGTTAAAGTATTGAAAAATAAAGTCGCGCCTCCGTTTAAACAAGCTGAATTCCAAATTCTATATAACCAAGGTATTTCACGTGAAAGTGAAATTATTGATTTAGGGGTTGCCCACGGTTTTGTTGAAAAAGCAGGCGCTTGGTATAGTGTTGAAGGTGAGCGTATTGGCCAAGGCAAAGACAATGCTAGAGATTATTTGATAGAAAATACTAAGCTAAGCCAAAGCATCGAAGCTAAAATTCGTGAAAAGTTAATGAGTGACGGTGACGACGCCAAGTAAAGAAAAATGTTACGCTGCTGCGATGCAGATGTTGGTTAGACGCGAACATTCTGTTGTTGAGCTCACACGAAAATTAACTACCAAAGCATTTTATTGTGCTGATATTGAACGAGCACTTGATTTGTTGATTGAACAGAATTATCAGAGTGATGAGCGTTTTGCTGCTGAGTTTATCCAAATGCGTTTTAATCAAGGCAAAGGGCCAATCAAAATATCTGTTGACCTTAAACAGCGTGGTATCAGTCATTTTGATTTATCGATATATGATTTTTACGCCTTGGCTCAACAAATAAGAGTGACTAAATATGGAGATGAAACCCCTAGTGATTACAAAGAGCAAGCCAAACAAAAACGATTTTTACAATCCAGAGGCTTTGATTTTGAACAAATCAATCAAGCGTTCAGTCATGAATAAAATATTTACACTACATTCTCCGCTCTACATCAAATACCCAAACGGTGAAACACGCGTGATTGAGGAAATTTTCCAACATTCAAAAGGTGTTTTATATTTTGAACTGTTTTGGGAAAAAGACCCTAAATATAGCATTCATTTGATTAAAGGTCAGATTACAGGCGATGGTCCATGGCGAGTAGGTGAGTGCAGTTTTCATGTGCTTGGGTGTAATCATACTCACCCACAAATGTGCGAAATGCATTCATTTTGGCAGCAAGAGCTCTTACAAAGGCCTGAACAATTTAGAGTCAATGATGTGGTAAAGATTGCTCTAGAAAAAGGTGCAATTTTGCCCGATGATTATCCTATCAATGATGCACGGTACCGATAAACAAACACAAGCATACGATTTTAAAACCCGAGATATTAAGGTTTTAAAAAAGTTATTGCCTTACCTGCTGAAGATGCGCACTCGCGTGATTTGGGCGACGTTATTCTTAATTGCTGCTAAGTTAGCTAATGTGGCAGTACCTGTTGTTTTAAAAGAAATTGTTGATTCATTAGATCAAACCAATGTACTAATGATTTTGCCATTAAGCATGTTGTTTGCTTACGGTGCACTTCGATTGGCAAGCTCGTTATTTAATGAGCTTAGGGATGCGATTTTTGCCAAGGTTCGTTATCACGCCATGCATCTAATTGCACTCGGCGTGTTTAAACATTTACACACGCTAGATTTGTCTTTCCACCTTGATAGACGCATTGGCGGTATTACCCGCGATATTGATAGAGGCACACAAAGTGTATCAACTTTATTGTCTATTTTCGTGTTTAACATCATCCCATCGTTCTTTGAGATCTGCCTAGTGATTGGGCTCTTATGGATAAATTATGATTCTTTTTTTGCCACGATTTCTCTTTTGACTGTTGTATTCTATATTGCGTTAACCTTAGCTATTACCACTTGGCGTATGAAGTATCGTTATCAAATGAACGACATGCAATCCGAAGCCAATACCAATGCAGTGGATAGTCTGATTAACTATGAAACGGTTAAATACTTCAACCGTGAAGACTTTGAAGTGAATCGTTATGACAAAACCATGGCACGTTGGGAAGATGTTGCTACTAAAAGTTTTACTTCAATGACAGCGCTTAATTTTGTTCAAGGTACAGTGATCGCAGTTGGTGTGACCGTTATTTTGATTACGGCAGCGCAAGGTGTGGTGGATCAAAACCTTAGCCTAGGTGATATGATTATGATTCAAGCCTTACTGTTACAGTTGTTTATGCCATTGGGTAGTTTGGGTATTGTTTATCGACAAATTAAACACAATTTTATCGACATGAATAACATGTTTGATTTACTTGATCAAACCCCAAAAGTAAGCAATGAACAGGGCGCACCCGTACTTAAAGTGACACAAGGCAAGGTCGAATTTAACCAAGTATCATTTGCCTACCCAGGAAAAAATAAAGTTTTAAAAGACATTAGCTTTACTATTGAGCCGGGGCAAAAAATTGCCATTGTGGGGCAATCTGGCTCTGGTAAATCAACTTTAGCGAAATTGTTGTTTCGTTTTTATGATGTGAGTTCTGGTTCAATTTTGATCGATGGCCAGGATATTAAAACTCATCAACAGCATTCAGTGCAGAGAGCCATTGGTGTGGTGCCACAAGACACAGTTATGTTTAATGAGAGTATTTATTACAACATTGCTTATGGCAAGCAAGATGCCAGTATGCAAGAGGTAAAGCAAGTCGCCAAATTAAGCTTTATTGATGAGTTTATTGATCAACTACCACAAGGGTATGACACACTAGTAGGTGAGCGCGGACTCAAGCTTTCAGGCGGTGAGAAACAGCGGTTGGCAATTGCCAGAGTGTTGTTAAAAAATCCGCCTATTTTGATTTTTGATGAAGCCACCTCGGCGCTAGATTCGTATTCTGAAAAAATGGTACAAAAAGCATTGAATGGCTTCTCAGATCAACACACAACTTTTATTATTGCGCATCGCCTATCAACCATTAAGGATGCCGATAAGATTATCGTTCTTGGTGATGGTGCAATTATTGAAAGTGGTACACACGAAGCACTGTTATCAAACAATGGTAAGTATGCACAACTATGGCAGTTGCAATCTAAAGACATCTCAAAACAACAATCATGAAATTTAAATTAAACAATACCGATCAAAAAGCACGCCGTGGTCAGATGACTTTTGAACGTGGTGAGGTTGAAACTCCTGCCTTTATGCCGGTTGGTACTTATGGTACAGTTAAGGCGATGACACCTGAAGAGGTGCGTGAGATTGGCGCGCAAATTATTTTGGGCAACACGTTTCATTTAGATATTACTCCAGGTATACAAGTAATTGAAGCCCATGGAGACTTACATGATTTTATGCATTGGCAAGGGCCAATATTGACTGACTCTGGCGGTTTTCAGGTTTTTAGTTTGGGTGATATGCGCAAGATTAGTGAAAAAGGCGTGGATTTTCGCTCACCCAAAAATGGTGATAAGATTTTCATGGGACCAGAAGAGTCCATGCAAATACAAAAAAAATTAGGCTCCGATATTGTCATGATTTTTGATGAATGCACACCGTATCCATCTGATAAAGCAACCGCAGATCAATCAATGCAGTTGTCGCTTCGCTGGGCTAAGCGCTCAAAAGCAGAGCATGAAAAATTAGACAATAAAAACGCCTTGTTTGGTATTGTTCAAGGCGGCATGTTTGAAGATTTACGTCGTGAATCTTCCCAGGCTTTGGTTGATATGGATTTTGATGGTTATGCCATTGGTGGCTTAAGTGTTGGCGAGCCTAAAGAGGAAATGATAAAGGTATTGGATTATTTACCCGAGCAATTACCTGATGACAAGCCTAGATATTTAATGGGTGTAGGCACACCAAAAGATTTGGTTGAGGCGGTTGAGCGTGGTATTGATATGTTTGATTGTGTCATGCCAACGCGTAATGCACGTAATGGCTATTTATTTACTTCAGTCGGTATTGTTAAAATTCGCAATGCACAATACAAGCTAGACACACGACCATTAGATGAGAACTGTGATTGTTATACTTGTCAAAATTATTCTCGTTCATATTTGCACCATTTACAACGTAAAAATGAGATTTTAGGTGCTCGTCTAAGTACTATTCATAATTTGTATTATTATCAAAATTTAATGGCAGAAATGCGTAATGCCATAGAATACAATGCTTTTTCAGAATTTAAACAAAATTTTTACACCTTGCAGGAGGGGTAAATGAATAAGCAATTATTATTTTTTGTTGACGAAGGTGGTTTTGATGATTTCACTCCACTATTTGTCAGTTTAGGCTTCGGTGTTGATTTTGAAGATTCACAAAGGAGAGCAGTTAAATTAGCCAAGAAAAAAACGTATCAGATTGTAGTAGCTGAGTTTAATTACAACCCCGAGTTCCGTGATCGTGTAAGTAATATTGAGTCTTTATTGGCCACTTTAGAGGGCCACTCTCCCGAAGTTAAAATTATTATCCTATATGATGAAATTAATCAGCCACAGCTTGACCAGCTTAAACAACGCTATCGAATGGATGCAACACTAACTTTCCCAGTTGACGAGAAAACGATTAAAGATTGTATTAGTGGATAGTTTGTTTTTTAAAATATACGTCTAACACTTCTCGAGCAAGCGGCGCTGCTTTAGAGCTGCCACTACCAGCATTTTCTACAATAACTGCAATTGCAATTTGTGGATTGTTAACTGGCGCAAAGCCAGTGAATAGTGCATGATCTCTGAGGCGCTCATCTAAGTTAGCGGCAATATATTGCTCTTCTGCATCCAAACCAAACACTTGTGATGTACCCGTTTTTCCTGCAAGTGTATAGGTCAACCCTTTATTTAGTCTTCTAGCGGTACCCTTAGGGGCGTAGATAGTTTGTCTCATGCCTTCAATCACATCTTCCCAATTTTGAATATTTTTAATTGGAATTTGGACATGGATCTCTTTCGCAACCTCTTTAATTACTTGATTGGGTAGACGAATATTTTTAAGAAGTTTTGGCTGAAAAAGCCGTCCTTTATTGGCCAGTGCAGCCGTCGCAACAGCAAGTTGTAGTGGGCTAGAAGTCATAAATCCTTGGCCAATACCAACAATTAATGTTTCTCCTCGATACCAAGGTTCGTTTTTGTTAATTTTTTTCCAGGTTTTTGAAGGAAGAATACCACCACGCTCTCCAGGAATATCAATGCCAGTTTTTGACCCAAAGTTAAAAAAAGTTAAATTATCATGCAAGGAATCTATTCCCATCTTATCGGCTAAACGATAGAAGAAGACATCACAAGATTGAGCAATCGAGTCTTTCATATCGACTAACCCGTGACCGGTACGCTTCCAGTCATTAAACTTTCTCTTTACATTAGGGAGTTTGTAATAGCCTGGACAAAAGACTTTGCTATGTTTAGTGATAACCCCCTCTTCAAGCCCAGCTAAAGCAACCATTGGTTTGATTGTTGAGCCTGGTGGATATAGGCCTTGAATAGCACGATTGAGTTGAGGGATGTCTTTTGAGGTTTGTAGTTGATTGAAATTTTGATGTGAAATTCCATGCACAAACCAGTTAGGATTGTAAATAGGGGTGCTAACCAAAGTGAGCACCTCACCATTTTTGACATCAATAACAACAATAGACCCGCGCTTACCTTGCAATAAAGATTCTGCCTTTTGTTGCATATCTAGGTCGATGCTTAAATATAAGTCTTGCCCAGCTTTAGGGTCTTGAATGATTTGTGTGTCAATTACACGACCGGTTACATTTCTTTCAATTTGTTTGACGCCATTAATACCATGTAACAATGTTTCGTATTGTTTTTCAATGCCTGTTTTTCCGACAAATGACGTGCCTAGATAATTTTTTTTGTCATAAATTTCCTTATCCCTCTTATTCATTCTAGAAACATAACCAATTGCATGAACACTAGAATCGTTGTGAGGATAAATACGATGAAAGTACGGCTCAATCTCAACACCGATAAACTGATTGCTAACTAAAAATTTTGCAACTTGAGTCTCGCTAAGATTGTGTTTTAATGGAATATTATGGAATTTTTTATAACGCTTTCTATTTTTATGGAAATCATCAATATCATTATCATTAATTAAGCCAAGCTTTGTAAGCGTGAGTAATGTTTTGGTGATATCTTTAGTTTTTTCTGGTATCAATGTTAGTTTGTATGCCAATTTATTGGTAGCTAGTATTTTGCCGTTACGGTCAAATATTTTCCCTCGACTGGGGGTGATTGGCAAAGTTTGCATTTGATTACCAAGTGCTTCTTCGGTGTAATAATCATAGTGTGTGATTTGCAGGTTGAACAATCTAAGAATTAAGATTAATGTAAAAAAAACGACAAAAATAAAAGCCAACATCATTCTGCTTGAGAAAATCTTATTTTCTAGTGCAGTGTTACTAATATTTTTCATGAGTTATTAGGATTCTTTGATTATTGATGCCGACACTTTGAAAGCGCAAGTTTGATCACAGGCCAAAACAGCGCACTTGTCAAAGGGGCGAGTAACAAATAATAACTAAAATTAAAGCCTTGAGTAAGTGTATGCACCAATAAAAGTAAACTTAAATAAATACTAGCCGCACTAAAAACATAAACTTGCTGTGTGCTTAAATTAGACACATAGAAAGATTGCTTAACATTAATAATAAAAGCACTGCTTAATATTAATGCTAAGGCATTTTGACCTAGAATATCGCCATGCAATATGTCGAGTAATACACCAAGCACTAGTGCTAAAAAGAATCGCCCTTTTGCTGGAAAATGAATTAACCAGTAAATAAAAAACAATAACATCCAGAAAGGAGATATTTCTAACAAGATTTGAGAAGTAGGTACAGAGCTAATAATCAAAGCAAACAAGGTTATCTTGATTAGAAAAAGATAAGGCCGTTGAAATGACATCATTGTTCAGAAACGATTAGTAAAAATTCTAATTGACTGGCGCTTTGAATCGGCGTTAGTTGGATATGTAAGAAGGGGTCATTTACATGTTTTTCAACATGAAATACTTTTCCTACTAAATGACCTGCTGGAAATTTAGAGCCGACAGAGCTGCTGAGAAAAATATCCCCAAACGCTACATCTAAGTGAGATTCGATAAAGTTTACATTGAGCCTTTCTTGGTTAGAAGCAAAGCCTTTGCTGATGCCACGAACACCATTGCGTTTATTTTGCACCGGTATGTGTTGGGTTGGGTCAGTAATCATAAGAATGGTCGAATGCCTTGGTGTGACCTGTGTAATTTGACCAACCACTCCTTCAGTGCCCAAGGCAACTTGACCAATTTTTAGACCATTATTACTACCTTTATTGATGGTTATTTGTTTTTTAAGTCTGGATTGGCTGATATTGCTGACACGAACTAAAGTAAATTTTTTTTCTTTAACTATATAGCTGACATCCAATAATTTAGCAAGTTTTTTATTGGCTAATTCTAGTGATCCTTGCGCCTGTAGTTTTGTTTTTAACTCGATTATTTGGTTGGTTAAATAATTATTATGTTTGCGTAAAGTGTTTTTGGTTTCAGCAGAGCCTTGTTGGTCGATCCATTGGTAAAGATCAGAAGATTGATTAATAATAAAGTTAATCGGTGTTTTTATCAGAGTGTTAATTGATTGCTTTATGCCATCTAAAGCGGCGTACTTATAATCTGATAAGATTAAAAAAATAGCAATAAATATAGGGGTAAAAAGTTTTATAAATTGCATAATTTAAATATCCAACCCCCCTTTCGGCTTTAGCCAGATTACTCAACAGATAAGAAACTCATATTATGCTTACTAATCATCTCTAGTGCAATACCACCGCCACGCGCTACGCAAGTTAATGGATCGTCAGCAATACGTATTGGCAGGTTAGTTTCTTGATTAATGAGTTTGTCTATTCCGTCTAAAAGAGCACCACCACCCGTGAGGACTAAGCCATTTTCTGCAATATCAGAAGCTAATTCTGGCGGTGTTTGCTCGAGAGCCGTTCTAACTGCTGCAATAATTGTTGACAAAGGCTCTTGTAAAGCTTCTCTAATTTCTGTATTGGTTATCTCAAAGCTGACTGGAATACCCTTGGCAACGTCAAGACCTCTAAATTCAATCTTTTTAACTGCATTGGTTTTAAAGGCGGAACCCACTTCTTCTTTAATTTGTTCAGCCGTTGCTTCGCCAATAATAACACCGTGCTTACGGCGGACAAATTTAACAATTTGACTGTCAAAAAGATCACCGCCAACACGTAATGAATCAGAATAAACAATACCATTGAGTGACATGATAGCGATTTCTGTTGTACCACCACCAATATCAATCACCATTGCGCCTGAGGCCTCTTCAATTGCCATACCAGCACCCAGTGCTGCAGCCATAGGCTCTTCAATTAAGTAAACATCTCTTGCACCTGCGCCAACCGCACTTTCTTTAATAGCTCGACGCTCCACTTGAGTAGCACCACAAGGTACACAGATTAGAACTTTAGGACTGGGGGAAAAGAAGCCAGAACGTAATACTTTTTTAATGAAATGTTGTAGCATTTTTTCAGTAACTTTAAAGTCAGCAATTACACCGTCTTTCATTGGGCGAATCGCCTCAATAGATCCAGGTGTTCTACCTAACATATTTTTAGCATCTTGACCTACGGCAATAACGGTTGCTTCTAATGAGCTCCTATCATGACGAATTGCAACAACAGAAGGTTCGTTTAATACAACAGCTCCATCCATATAAATCAGCGTATTGGCAGTGCCTAAATCGATAGAAAGATTCTGACCTTTAAAAAAATCAAACATAAAAAATCTCAGTGAAATATTGGTTAAAATAAAAAGATATCATACTATAAACATCTTATCAAAATTGGGCAATATTTAAAGCATAATGAAGATGAAAATCAAGCAACAACATGTGATTGAAAGCGTTTGCAATGCTTTGCAATATATTTCTTATTATCACGCACCAGATTTTATTCGGGCCATGGCAAATGCGTACGAAAAAGAAACGCACCAGTCAGCTAAAAACGCCATTGCACAAATTTTAATCAATTCTAAAATGGCTGCCCTAGGTCAACGCCCTATGTGCCAAGATACAGGTATTGTTAATGTGTTTGTTGAAGTGGGTATGGATGTTACTTGGGAAGCAGAATTATCTTTAGAAGATATGATTAATGAAGGAGTTAGGCGCGCCTATACTAATCCTGAGAATCCATTACGCGCTTCAATTGTTGAAGACCCTTTATTTTCTAGGATAAATACTAAAGACAACACGCCTGCAGTGATTTATATGAAAGTGGTGAAGGGTGATAAGATTGATTTTATCGTTGCAGCTAAAGGTTGTGGCTCTGAAAATAAAGCTAAATTTGCTGTGTTACAACCTGATGATAACCTAACTGATTGGGTATTAAGAACAGTGCCAACGATGGGGGCGGGCTGGTGTCCGCCAGGTCTTATTGGTATTGGTGTGGGTGGTACTGCTGAAAAAGCCATGCTCCTAGCTAAGCAAAGTTTAATGGATCCAGTTGATATAACTGAAATTAGTGAAAAATCTAATCCAACTAATATTGAAAAATTACGCCTAGAGCTGTTTAATAAGATTAATAGTCTTGGTATTGGCGCACAGGGTTTAGGTGGTTTAACTACTGTCCTAGATGTCAAGATTAAGGATTATCCAACACATGCCGCCTCACAACCGGTGGCGATGATTCCTAATTGTGCCGCAACACGTCATCTACATTTTTCGCTCGATGGTTCGGGTGTAGCCGAAATGCCAGAGGTAGATTTTAGCGTTTATCCTGACTTAGAGATGGATTATTCACAATATAAGCACGTTGATCTCAGCACCTTAACTCGAGAACAAATGGGTGATTGGAATATTGGCGATACTTTATTATTAACAGGTACCATTATTACTGGGCGAGATGCCGCACACAAGCGCCTTAAACAAATGCTTGATAGTGGTGAAGGATTGCCAAAAGGTGTAGATTTTGATAATAAGTTTATTTATTATGTTGGCCCAGTTGACCGATCGGAAGAGCGGCGTGTAGGGACAGAGTG
>CALCCK010000021.1 GCA_937899995.1 uncultured Gammaproteobacteria bacterium | reverse complement strand
CAAGACAATATCGTTAATGCGGTTCTAAACCGTTCAGTTGATGTAGGTATTGTCAGGACTGGAACCCTTGAAAGAATGGCTCGCGAGAAAAAAATACAGCTCTCAGACTTTAACATAATCCACAAACAACACGTAGAAAATTTTACAGAATTACTTAGTACAAAGCTGTATCCTGAATGGGCTCTAGCTAAGAGCAGTCACATTTCAGGGCCTATTTCTAAAAAAATAGTCTCTGCCCTACTCCATATTAAATCCGGATCTAAAGTAGCAACTATGGGTGGTTATTGGGATTGGGTTCCTCCATTAGATTACTCTCCAATCCGCCAATTGATGATGGATTTTAATACCGGAGAATATCTGGATGATGATGATGATGCCATATATCATCTCACGATTTTTGTCCGAAACAATCCTATATCTTCTTTAACTTTACTCATTTTCTTTGTCGTTGTTTTAGTGTCGATTTTTTGGATTATCAAACTAAATAATAAGCTGAAAAAAGTTAACTATTTTATTGCACAACAATATGAAATGATTCTCAACTCTGTTTCAGATGGTATTTACGGGGTCGACTTAAATGGTAATTGCACATTCATAAATAAATCTTTAATAAATATTCTAGGCTGGTCAGAGTCAGACTTGATTGGAAAACACCAGCACGAAATTATGCATCACACGCACACGGATGGAACGCCTCATGATAGTAAAGAATGTCCAGTTTATGCCACATTTCAAGACGGCATACAAAAATTTATCGATGAAGACATGTTTTGGAAAAAAGATGGAGATGGTATTTATGTTGAATATAGTGCTGACCCAATTAAAAACAAGTCTGGAAAAATTATAGGTACTGTTGTGGTCTTTAGAGATATTACTGAACAAAGAAAAATTAAGAACTACATACAGGAGATGGAGCATTCTGCCCGACTCAACGTAATGGGTGAAATGGTGACAGAAATAGCGCATGAACTTAATCAGCCACTAACCACTATCGCCACTAACTCCTTTACAATTGCAAACATGATGAAGTCTTCTAACAATGTGGACAACGATAAGTATTTAGATACCTTGAATATCATTTCTTCACAAGCCGAATACGCAGCCAATATTATTCGCCAACTAAAAAAAGTTAGTGAAAAAGACCAAGATGAATACATTAGTATTAATATCAACCAGAATATTAAAAATTCAATTGTGTTGATACAGGGCATGATCAAAGCACATAATATACAAATAAAATTTAATCTATCGAGTCACCTTCCAGATGTAAAAATTCAGTCAGTTCAAATAAATCAAGTCATAATTAATTTATGTAAAAACGCCATTGAAGCTATGATTGGTGTTGAAAAAAATGCACGCACATTAAGTATTAAATCAGTCCTTGGTGATAAGGACATAATTGTAAGTATCGGAGATACTGGTGTCGGAATTAATGACGAGTCTCAGTTATTTAATACATTCTCAACCAACAAGAAAAACGGAATGGGTATTGGCCTATCCATCAGTCGCAGCATTATCGAAAGACACGGCGGTAATCTCTATTTAGACAAAACCTCAACAACTGGATCAAAATTTACATTTACAATACCTATAGAATAGAATTATGAATAAAGAAATTACAATTTTTATTATTGACGATGAAAAGAATGTTAGAAATGCGATTGCATTATTAATGACGTCTGTTGGATTTACAGTCAAGAAATTTGCATCACCCATTGATTTTTTTGAAGAATTTGAACCAAGTACTCTTGGTTGTATCATTTCTGACATTAGAATGCCAATTATGAGTGGGCTGGAGATGCTTAAGAAACTGAATAATGATTACCCATTATCACATCCTCCAGTCATTCTAATTACAGGCCACGGTGATATTCATATGGCTGTACAGGCTATGAAAAATGGCGCATTAGATTTTATAGAAAAGCCATTTGATAATCAAAATCTATTGGACAAAGTTAATCACTCTATTACAACAAGTATAGAAAACATAGAAAACAATATAAAAATTACCAGAACCAAAGAAAAATACAGTCTTCTTACTGAAAAGGAAAAACAGGTTTTTAAATTAATAGTTCAAGGGGTTACCAACAAACTGATTGCCGATGAACTATGTGTAACTCAATCAACAATTGAAGCTAGACGCGTAAAAATCGTTGAAAAAATGGATTCAAAAAACTTATCCGTACTTGTAAAAATGGCTATCATTTTAAATGTCTTAGAAATTTAAGCTTAATACCAAATCCTACAATTCTAGGAAGAGAGAAAATAGAATGCAGTATCAAGTTATGAAATTTTAATACAATAATAGTTCAACATAATCTATTATAAATCCAATTGATTTAATTCTCTACTTGCCTATTTAAAGCAAGAGCATTGCAACACTTTGTTATAAATAAATGAAAATACTACACCGAAGATTGCCCCATCTAAAAATGCCTATAACACTCCATAGATAACGCCCACAAAACTTAGCGCATACTCAGGATATACTGTCATTATGAATTCAGCTACGTTATGCCCATAGGCCTCTGACGACATTGCTATAATCGAAATTGCTAGTAAGTACAATGACCACACGATTCCCAAAGTTAAAGCAACTACTTTAGTATTCACTTTTCTGTCTGTACTCATCTCTCACTCCCTTAGATAAATATAAAAACTCTATGTCTCTAACTGTACGCCTCAAATGTGCTTTAAGCAAAAAATTAACATAAATACCAAAAATCGATCTTTTGTTTTAGATTGACTTAAGCAATATTGAGCAGAGATTCCATTTGTGTAGGTGTGGTTGGCAATTGCAATACACCATGCAATGGGTAATCCACAGCCTCAAGTACATGAATAAACTTTATTTCTTTCTTCTTCGCTAGAACAATCACCTTACTATGGGGTGAGTATTTACCAAGGCTAACTAATAAGACCTCTATGTTGGACTTATATATTCCACTATAGTTAGTACTATAAGCATAGAAAAATTCTACTACAATAAAATCTGCTGTCTGTTTTTTAACTAAAGAGATCGCTTTTCGAATACTATTAACTCTATGCTCTACTAGACCTTTGCTCCGATACAAATCTCCAAAATCTGGAAACATCATAGATTCTATAATTGAAACAACAATAGGACTAGACACAACGATAGAGTTAATTAGAAAGAGTTAGTCATTAATCGAATAACAAGCAACGCCACCTTTTTGTGAACCTGCCGCAAACATACAGCGTGTATTTGGGTTATCTGCCGGGATCCACTCATACACACGAATATTCCAGCCTGCAGTTTCGATTAGATATACAGAGCTTGGTTTAACGGTTGGGGCGCCCATAGTCGTCATTTTTTCCCAAAGCCCGGCTTGTACAGATAGAGATACTACCAATGCTATTAAGAGTGTGATTAGTTTAATTTTCATATTTATTTCCTATAGTTTTTTACTGGATTTAGCGCATACCGCGTTGCTTTTTAATTAGCTCGTAAGCGCTAATAATTTCTTGGGTTTTTTCTTTGGCGATTGTCATCATTTCTTCTGGTAAGCCTTTAGCCACTAATTTATCTGGATGATGTTGTGCTAGCAATCGACGGTATACTCGTTTTAGTTCTTTGTCAGTTAGACCTTTATCTGTACCCAATATCACGTAGGCGTCGTCAACGGTTAGTTTGTTAGCATGATGACTAGTCACAGCAAATTGTTGGATTAGATTTTCTAGTTCATGAAGTGAGAAGTGTAGTTTTTGTGCGATGTATTTAAGTGCGTCATGTTCTTTATCATCGAGTACGCCATCCGCATAAGTGGCCTGGATTTGGATCTCTAAAAACATGCGCACTAAATGTGTACGTCTGTGACTCTCAAGACGAAACTGCTCGAGCACTTCGTCTAGATTAAAGTTTTTTTGTTTACCTTGATTAAACAATTCTTTAGCAACTTTTTGCATGTCATCTTCTAATTGCATGTGCTGCATCACTTGCTGTGCTAAGAGAATTTCAGACTTTGATACCTTGCCATCGACTTTGGCAATATAGCCCATCACTGAAAATAAACTACTAAAAAATGCCGCTTGGACGCGCTGTTGATCACCCAAGTGATGAGCCTGACCAAAACCACCAAAATTAGATTTACCTTTAGAAAGATTACCCGCGAATGCTACACCGAGCATTGCACCTAACGGACCACCCAATATAAAACCAAATGCCCCACCTAAAACTGTTGTCCACCAACTCATATCGCAACCTTATTTGTTTTTAGATTTGTTCTTAGAGTCCCAAAAGCTTCTCTTTTTATTAGGCTTTTTATCTTTAGAATTACTGTCTTTTCCGTACCTTGGCTTGTTACGAGGCTTATTCTTTTTTGGTTTTTTATTCTTAGGTGGTAATTGATTTTTAAGTGATTCTGGTACGTCATGGTCAGGTACAAAATCATCCACCATAATACGATCAAGTTTATTTTGAATCAAGCGTTCAATATCAAAAAGCTGCTTAGCCTCATCAGCACTCACCAAAGAGATGGCCTCGCCTTTTGAGCCTGCGCGGCCGGTACGACCAATACGATGTACATAATCTTCTGGCACATTAGGTAAATCAAAATTAACCACGTGAGGTAGTTCAACAATATCAATACCTCGAGCGGCAATATCGGTTGCTACTAACACATTAACCTTGCCGGCTTTGAAATCAGCCAATGCACGTGTACGCGCACCTTGGGACTTGTTGCCATGAATGGCAGCTGCTGTAATGCCTTTTTTACCCAACTGAGTTGCAATACGATTGGCGCCATGCTTAGTGCGACTAAACACCAACACCTGATACCAGCTATGCTCTTTAATTAGATGTGTCAACAATGCCTGCTTCTTAGACTTATCCACTGGATGAATCCACTGTTTAACTGATTTAACCGTTGTATTGCGTGGGGTTGTTGAAATCTCAACTGGGTTATGAACTAAAGATTTTGCCAGTTTTCTAATATCATCAGAAAAGGTAGCTGAAAACATTAACGTCTGTCTTTTAGGAGGTAACATCTTTAAAATTCTCTTAATATCGGGTAAGAATCCCATATCTAGCATTCTATCTGCTTCATCGAAAACAATGATTTCTAACTCATCAAACTTAACTGCATTTTGCGAATAAAGATCTAACAATCGCCCTGGAGTAGCGACCAAAATATCCACACCACCACGCAATTTTTTCATTTGCGGGTTAATCTTAACACCACCAAACACCACTGCTGATTTAAGCGGTAAATACTTACCATAAGTGGCAACACTGTCTTGCACTTGGGCGGCTAGTTCTCGAGTTGGCGTTAGTATCAGAGTACGAACCTGGTTTGATTTTGTGGGTTGACCCTTTGATAAAAGTTGTAAGATTGGTAGAGTAAAGCCTGCCGTTTTACCTGTACCTGTTTGGGCGGCTGCCATCAAGTCTTTTCCCTCTAGTACAACAGGAATAGATTTTTCTTGAATCGGTGAAGGTTTATCATAACCTTGCTGAGTAACAGCCTTCAGAATAGAGTCTGATAAGCCTAATTTTGAAAATCCCATAGAATATATAAGATGAAATAAAGACGTGTATTTTACATTAGCAAACTATAATAAATAACATGAATGAGAAACAACCTATTCAAAGCCCTCCTATAGGACTGCTGTGTGTCGCCAGCCCATGCGTCGATATTTGTAAATATAACAAGAATAACTATTGTGTTGGTTGCAAGCGCTATAGCGATGAAATCACTGGCTGGATTAATTACTCAGACTCAATGCGTGAGGCGATTATGCAAGACTTAGAAGGTAGAGATATCGATGAATGAACTACAAGAGCACTCAATTGAATGCCCATACTGTGGGGAGTCTATCGAATTGGATGTTGATTGTTCAGAATTGAATCAAAACTATATTGAAGATTGTTCTGTCTGCTGTCGACCAATCAATGTAACTGTCACCATTGATTTTGACAACCAAGTTCATGTGCTTACAACACATGAGAATGAATAGAATCTAGCTGTTTTCTGCCGGCGTTCTAGCCTTAATACTTAAGGCATGTAACTCACCACTGTCAATATTTTCACGCACAGCAGCCAATACCATTCTCTGCCTAGCCAATAGCGACATACCTTCAAAAATAGGTGAGACCACCAAGGTTGAGCAATTACAACCATCACCTTCCATCGTTACAGTTGAGTCTTTAACACTAGCCTCAAGCTTTGCTTGAATTTCTTCTAAAGTCATAATTTACGCTCCAAATAAGCTTTTAAGTATAAAGAAAAATACAATTGACATGATCGCACCTGCAGGCAATGTAACCAACCATGATAGGAAAATTTTATTAATCACACGTGTATCTAATGCAGCCAAACCACGCGCCAAACCAACACCCAAAACTGCACCAACTAATACTTGGGTGGTTGACACTGGCAAGCCTGTACCCGATGCAATAACGACCGTTGCTGCCGCGGCTAAGGTTGCTGCAAAGCCACGTGATGGTGTAAGCTGAGTAATACCTGTACCAATTGTGGCAATTACTTTGTGCCCATAAGTTACCAAACCAAATACAATACCACCACCACCAATGAGTAGCACCCAAACTGGTAGCACACTCTTGGCGCCAATCATGCCACCACTTTCAATAACACCATAAATTGCAGCTAGCGGGCCGATCGCATTCGCCACGTCATTTGATCCGTGGGCAAATGCCATAGCGGCAGCAGTGATAATCATTAACACACTAAAAATTCTTTCCATTGAAGTAAAGTGAAAGTCTTCGTCTTCATTTGGATCAACTTGAATACGTCTGATTACAATCGTACCCACAAGTGCCACCACAATACCAAAACCAATCGCAAGCATATAGCTAGTACCCATATCAAAATTCAAACCAACATGCTTTAGGCCTTTAAAAATAGTAACCAGGGAAATCACAAAACCTACAAGAAACATATAAAACGGCACATATTTTTTAGCATTTTCAAATGGATGTTTGGTGTCAATAATAAGATTTTGAAGGCTTCTAAATAATACAAATGCAATACTACCCGCCAAGATTGGAGAAATCACCCAGCTCATGGCAATATTACCAACCTTATCCCAAGCAACCGCATCAACACCCACGCCTACTGCACCAAAGCCAACAATTGCACCCACAATTGAGTGTGTGGTTGATACAGGCCAACCGTATGACGAGGCAATCATTAACCATATACCTGCTGACAAAAGTGACGCCAACATACCATAAACCAACAAATGCGGACTATCCGTAAAAATTTCCGTATCTAGAATACCTTTACGAATAGTGGCTGTTACTTCACCACCGGCTAAAATCGCGCCGGCAAACTCAAAAATAACTGCGATAATAATCGCTTGTTTAATGGTGATCGCACCAGAGCCTACCGAGGTGCCCATAGCATTCGCCACATCATTTGCACCCACACCCCAAGCCATAAACAAACCAAATACAACGGCTAAAAACAATAATACGTCGCCATACTGCGAAATAATTTCCATAATTTCTCCTTACTTGGCGAGTAGTACTTCTAATCGAGAGCCAACTTTTTGAGCGGCGTCTGCCAACTCACCCAGCCATTCAACAGCGCGATAATAAAACATTACATCAACTGGGGGCAGACCTGACTCTAATGGAAATAACTTAGTACGAATGGTGTGTTGAATTTTGTCAGATTTACTTTCAAGATCATTAATATCACTAATAATTGAACCAACAACTTTACGCTCACGATTGCCAAAGGCTGTTTCTAGTAGCTCATCTAACTCATTAACCGCTTTAAGCGCTGTTGCTGATGTCTTGATACAAACATCAGTTAACTCGATCATGTCATCAAAAATTTCATCGGGTAGTGTCATCTTGCGATTAATCATTAAGCCTGAAACATCTTTGGCGATATTAGCAATAGAGTCTTGCATGAGTAATAAATCAAGTAAATCACGACGCGAAAAAGGCATCATAAAAGTTGAAGGCAAGCTTAAGCGTAATTTCTTTTTAAGAATATCGGCTTCACCTTCTTTGGTGCCAATCACACTTTTGATTTGTTCAGCCTGATCCCAGTCTTGAGCATGAATAGCAATCATAAAACCTTTAAGCTCTGAAATACACGAATGCACACTGCTCATGTGTTGTTGTAATGGACTGATTGGTGATTTTCCAAATAGGCCATCAATAATACTGTTTGCCATCTTCTTTCCCTCTTTTTATTACTTTTATTTTCTTCTGTATTCTATAGTGCGAATTTTCAATAAATACAACCGCGTGTCAAGTCCTATTTAAGATTTTTTTTAAGGCTTAAATTCCTCATCATCTTCATCAAACAAAATGCGTTGACCTTCGCCTTCTAAATCCTCATACTGACCGCTCTTCTCTTAATCCCCATTATTAATAACACTACCAGCACGACACCAACAAAAATTATGCTTGGAATTAGCCAATAAATTACATCCATTTTTGTGACTCAATTAGTTTCATTAGCGCATTTTACATAATTAATTTACTCTAATTTCTAGGTTTTTATATAAGTTAGACTTAAAACAACCGAACTGATTAGACTTTAGGTCTCAATATAATGCCACAAAAACACCAACCAACATCATAGTAACACCTGTTATTTCATTCACGCGTTTAATTACGTCAGGGTTTTCTAAGTGCGCTCGTAATTTAAAACCCAATACATTCGCAAGGCTAAGTACAAACAAAACCGTTATACCAACAACACTTAGTACCTCCATCTCTGTTGTTAGTGTTAAGTTGTTCAAATCAATAAAAACTGGTAAAAAAGACAAGTAATAAATAATACTTTTTGGGTTAGTTCCGCCCACAACAAACCCTGCGACCAAGAGTTTAATAATAGATTTTTTATCGCTTCTTGTCTCAAAGCTAACGCCTTTAGAATTATATTGCTGATAGCCAATATACAAAAGATAAGCAGCACCAAAAAATTTAACATAAACCATGCTTTGCTCAATCGTTTGCGCCAAAATTGTCAGTGCAAACATGGCAATTGACACATACAATATATCAGCAATCGTATGACCAATTGACAACCATAAAGCCGACACTGCACCATAACGTGTTGAGGTGGCTAATACAGTAAATAAGCCTGGCCCAGGCGAGATGGCATATACAAAAGTTGCAAAAGCTAAAGAAAGTAGTGTGAGTAAGTCCATCTGCTATAATTTCCGATATTATTACTATGAATTTTAACGCGATATGAATTTAGATTATCTTGATTTTGAACAACCTATTGCCGACCTAGAAGATAAGATTCAAGCACTCTTTAATATTAAAGATCAAGCCAATATTGTTAAAGAATTGGAAGCGTTAAAAGCTAAAAGTGACGATCTCACTAAAAAGATATTTTCATCACTGAATGATTGGCAAGTATCTCAATTAGCTAGACACCCGCAACGCCTTCACACACTTGACTACATTAATGACGTATTTGACGAATTCACCGAATTACATGGTGACCGTGTATTTGGTGACGATCATGCTATTATTGGTGGTATTGCTAAGTTAGATGGCCAAAATGTGATGTTTATTGGACAACAAAAAGGCCGAACAACAAAAGACAAAATCAAATACAACTTTGGCATGCCACGCCCAGAAGGCTATCGTAAAGCATTACGCTTAATGAAAATGGCCGAGAAATTCTCCATGCCAATTGTAACTTTTATTGATACTCCAGGTGCTTATCCCGGCATTGGTGCAGAAGAACGTGGACAATCCGAAGCCATTGCTAGAAATCTATTTGAGATGTCAACACTAGCCACACCAATTATTTCAGTGGTGATTGGTGAAGGCGGTTCAGGTGGTGCGCTCGCCATTGGTGTGGCTGATGTGATGATGATGTTTGAATACTCTATCTACTCAGTCATCTCACCAGAAGGTTGTGCTTCTATTTTATATAAAGATGCAGGCAAAGCTAGCTTGGCAGCAGAATCACTCAAACTCACAAGCAAACATCTTAAAAACGAAGGTTTGATTGATGTCATTATTAACGAACCACTCGGCGGCATCCACCGTGATCCTGAAGAAGCAAAACGATTGCTTAAAAATGCTTTAAAACAGCAATTACAATCAATTGCTAAAATGACTACTGATCAGTTGGTTCAAGCTCGAGCGGAGAAACTCTTAAGCTTTGGAAAATTTAAAGAATAAAGACCACTTCCTTAAGGATAAAAACATTGTTGTCGCCCTAAGTGGCGGCATTGATTCAGTTGTCCTGCTGCATTATCTGCACACACATTATCCGAATAATTGTCGCGCTATTCATTGCAATCATCACTTATCAAAACATTGTATTGAATGGGGTGAGTTTTGCAAAGACTTGTGCAAAAAGCTAAATATCCCTTATACAAATATCGATATATTCATCGAAAATAAATCTAACTTGGAAGAAAACGCACGTAAAAAACGATATAATTCATTATCATCTGATTTAAAAGAAAATGAAGTGTTGTGTACAGCACACCATCAGAACGACCAAGCTGAGACACTTTTATTACAGCTTTTCCGTGGTGCTGGCGTGGCAGGTTTAGCCTCTATGCCAAAATCAAAACCTTTGGGTAAGGCTATTCATTATCGCCCAATGCTTAATATTGAAAAATCTGAAATTATTCAATATGCCGAAGATAATCATTTATCTTGGGTTGAGGATGATAGCAATGCCAATACCAACTTCCGTCGTAATTTCTTACGCTTAGA
The DNA here is from genome assembly GCA_937899995.1 of uncultured Gammaproteobacteria bacterium. Classification (GTDB taxonomy): domain Bacteria; phylum Pseudomonadota; class Gammaproteobacteria; order PS1; family Pseudothioglobaceae; genus Thioglobus_C. The sequence goes on along the minus strand of CALCCK010000021.1, from coordinate 6,515 downwards.
AATTATTCCAAAATTAGAAATGGTCTACAAAAATTTGGCAAAAATTTTAACTCGCAGTGCAAAACACCAGTCTGAGGCCTTACAGCTTACTCAAACTTTAGCAAAAATTGATATTCAAGCACATCAACTGATGAATTTTAATCATCAAATTAATATTCAAAAACTCACTCAGCTTGATAACTTAAGAATTAAGAATGTCATTCGCTACCACCTATTAAACCTAGGGTTTCTTGCGCCTGCTGACAAGGTGATGAAGCAAATTCTTGATTTATTGTCTGCTAAAGAAGACGCCAACCCTTTAGTCAGCTGGGATCAATTTGAAATCCGACGATTTCAAGGTCAATTGTATTTCATTGACAATCAAGCCGATCAAAATGAAGATTTTTGTCCTTATCATGCTGAATTAAAAAAATTACCAAATTTTTCAATTCGTTATCGTACCGAAGGGCAACGTATCAAGCTACCTGGCAAAAAACACTCGCAATCGCTTAAAAAGATCTTACAAGAAGCCAATATTCCACCGTGGGAGCGAAGTTCACTCAAAATGTACTATATTAAGGATGAATTACGAGCCATAGAACGACTGGGGCGCATGGAACATGCTGACTAATACCTATTTACTCGTAAGGATTAGCAATTTTGATTTTTTCCAAAATTTCGATTTCTAAGCTTTCCATTTTATTAGCATCAGATTCTTTAATATGATCAAAGCCGAGCAAATGTAGCGTGCCGTGAATAGCCATGTGGATCAAATGATGGTCAAAGGTTTTGTTTTGTACTTTGGCCTCGTTAGCAACCACGTCAGCACAAATAACCACATCACCTAAAATCGACTCATCAATTTCAACAGGTAAGTCAGATGGAAAAGATAAGACATTGGTTACTTTGTCTTTATGACGATAAGTCTTATTCAAATTTTGAATCTCGACTTTATCTACAATTCGAATTAATAATTCGCTCTCACCCTTGTCCAAATCAATAATCACTTGTTGCAAGGTGTCCTTGAGATTTTTCTCATTGATCGAAACATCATTAATACTGTTTTGAATAACAACCATGATAGGTTTTTTAAGAATAAAATGATCCATTTTACCCATATAAATTTACCCCTTAATGGCGATCGTTGAAGTTGCAATACCTGTACCGATAAACAAAACTTTTGACTATCTGTGCGATGTCGAAGTGGCTGTTGGTACGCGCGTTAGAGTGCCTTTTATTCGTAAAAAAGTAGTGGGCATTGTACTGGGTAACAAAGACAAGAGCGAGTTTGACAAGCTGAAATCAGTCGAAGAAGTATTAGATGATACGCCAATATTAGATCAGCCCATTCTTGACTTTTTGTTTTGGTCGGCTAAATATTACCACCACCCTATTGGCGAGGTGATCTCGGCAGCATTGCCAAAAAATCTACGCCTTGGAAAAGAGGCAAAAATTAAAAAAGTCACTGGGTTATCCACAGACACAGAAACACCAGGGTATAAAATTACTGACGAACAATCCTATGCGATTGATGAGATCCTTAAAGCTCAAGATAACTACCACGGGTTTTTATTGCACGGTGTAACTGGTAGTGGCAAGACTGAAGTTTATCTTAATATTACTCAAACCATATTAGACCAAGGCAAACAAGTGTTGGTGCTTGTGCCCGAAATCGGTCTAACACCACAAATGATTTCTCGATTTGAATCACGTTTAGAAACTCGTATTGTGGCTATTCACTCACAATTGAATGAAACGCAAAAACTCGATGCCTACCTTATGGCAAAAAATGGTGAGGCCGGCGTGGTACTTGGCACTCGAAGTGCGATTTTTACACCGATGCCAAATTTAGGCTTGATTATTATCGATGAAGAGCATGATGGCTCGTTCAAACAACAGTCTAACTTTCGCTATTCAGCCAGAGATTTATGCTTTATTCGCGCTAAGCAAGCCAACATTCCACTGGTATTAGGCACAGCAACCCCTTCATTAGAAATGCTAAAAAATGTGATGGATGAAAAAATCACACGTCTTAAACTCACACAACGCGCTGGTGGTGCGACAATGCCAAAAGTTAGTTTGATTGACATGAGGCAGCATTTTGATGGGTTATTGTCTGCTTTGCTAATCGAAAAAATACAGCTATACTTGTCCAAAGGCAAACAGGTAATGCTGTTTATTAATCGTCGTGGTTATGCGCCGGTTTATTATTGTAAAGAATGCGGCTGGAAAGCCGAGTGCGGGCGTTGCGATTCGGGCATGATCTACCATCGCCACATCAACCGGCTTAAATGCCACCACTGTGGTGACGAAAAAATGCCAGAGCATACTTGCCCTAAATGCAAACAACCTAGCCTTGAAGTATTGGGCTATGGCACCGAACGACTAGAAGAAACCTTATCATCACATTTTTCTGATACACCGATTATTCGCATTGATAGAGACACCACTCGTCGTAAAAAATCCTTTGGTGAGCATTTAAAAAAAATCAATTCTGGTGAGCCTTGCATTATTGTTGGAACGCAAATGCTAGCCAAGGGTCATGATTTTTCTAATCTGGCCATGGTCGGTATTTTGGATACCGATGCAGGCTTGTTATCGTTGGATTTTCGTGCAACAGAGCATTTGGCACAGCTACTGATTCAAGTCTCTGGCCGTGCAGGTAGAACCAAAGAGCAAGGTGAAGTGGTGATTCAAACGCGTTATCCAGACCATCCAATTTTTAGCTATGTGCTTTCATCACGCTATACACAATTTGCCAGTCAGTTACTTAAGCAACGAAGTAGTGCGCTATTGCCTCCATTCTCGCACCAGGCTTTATTGTGTGCAAATGCCAAGAACAAACAAGTGGCTGAAGATTTTTTGCGTGAAGCAGCTGGTTTACTAAAAAGCATTCAGATAGATACTGTGGAAATTTGGGGGCCGGTGGCTAATATTATCGAGAAAAAATCGGATTATTATTATTTCAACTTGTACTTACAGTCGAATGACAGAAAAGCACTACACCAAATGCTTTCTACCTTTAACGAGCATATTGATAGTTTAAAACTAAAAAATAAAGTGCGTTGGTATTTGGATATCGATCCGATTGAATAACTAATCTAGTGTCCTTTCCAAAAATAAATACACTGCATAGGCGTTCCTTCGATTGGCTTCTTCAAATGCTGTTTCATTTTCAAATTCTGACCAGTCAATAGCATCATAAGTCTCTCCGAATGGGTTCATTTCTTCAACTGTAGCGCTAAACTTTTTCAGTAAAAAATTAAGATAACGATAAGTAAGATCCATGGTTTTCGATGGTTGATCAGAGGCGCTTCCATGACCTGGCACAAAATAATCAACCTGTATATGGCGCATACGATCTAGTGTTTTAACCCAATCAATAATATTGGCATCGCCCACAAATGGCAAACGGCCTTCAAAAATAATATCGCCACTATAAAGAGTTTGGTCGTTCACACTGAGTAACGACATATCGCCATCAGAATGCACTTTGCCAAAATAGTTAATCATAAACTCATGATCGCCCAAACTAAACTTGGTATCTTGATCAATAATACGGTCTGGTTTTACCAAATAAGTGTCATCATTCACCCAAGGGAATAGTGCGTTACGCCTTGCATCTAATAAATTTTCTGCTGTTTCAGAATCGAGATAATCCCAAGCGCCTTTTGGTGCCCAAACTTGTGCACCTGCATCTTTAAAGACTTGCAAGCCGTACAAGTGGTCTGCATGATAGTGGCTCATCACTACAATCTTGATGGGTTGATTGGTAATCTTACGAATCTCACCCAACATCGCATGTGCAAGCGATGGCGTACCGAGTGCATCAAACACCACCACACCCTTATTAGTCACCACAAAGCCCGCATTAGAAATAAAGCCCTCATATTTAGTAGCCGCGCCCGACATGCCAGGCACATAATAAGCATCACCAATTAATTTTTGTGCCTTGACTTCAACACTGACAGCTTCATATTTTTCTGCCTGGACCGAGAAAGCCAACAGTGTTAATAATAAAGTTAATATTTTCATGATTCTGCTACAACGATTTTAATCGCCTTGGTAATTGTTAATAACTCGTCATCAGTAATAATAAATGGCGGCATGGTGTAGAGTAGATTCCCATAAGGTCTTAACCAAACACCCAGCTCAATCAAACGCTTTTGCATCCATTCTACTCTAATATCTTCTCTCATTTCAACCACCGCAATTGCACCTAAGATGCGTACATCAGCTATCTTGTCCTGCCGTCTAAGGTCAGAGAGTTCAGCATGAAATATTTTTTCTATACGAGCAATATCATTCTGCCATGGAGAGTTAAGTAATAACTCGATACTGGCATTTGCTACTGCACAGGCTAGAGGATTAGCCATAAAAGTTGGGCCATGCATTAACGTACCGACAGTGTTGGTAATCTCATCTGTGGCGAGTGTAGCAGCGAGTGTCATATAGCCACCAGTCATCGCTTTACCCAGACACAAAATATCTGGCGCAACATCCACATATTCTAGCGCAAATAGCTCACCTGTTCTGCCAAAACCAGTAGCGATCTCATCTAATATAAACAGCACATCAAATTGCTCACACAGTGCTTTTGCCTGAGTTAAATACTGTGGATTATAAATACACATACCACCTGCACCTTGAACCACAGGCTCTAAAATCATTGCAGCAATTGAGTTAGAGTTTTTCTTTAAGGTTGATTCTAAATCTTTCAAAGCCTCATCCATGATCACCATCGATGGGCTTTTAACAAAAAAGTGTTTTGGTAATACACCTGAAAATAAATGATGCATACCGTTATTAGGGTCACACACGCTCATAGCACCAAAAGTATCGCCATGATAACCACCACGAATGGTGATAAATTTATGTTTATCAGCTCGGCCTTTATTATGCCAATATTGCAATGCCATTTTTAAAGCCACTTCGACCGACACCGAGCCCGAATCAGTGAAAAAGACTTTGGTTAAATTCTCAGGGGTGATTGCCACCAAAGTCTTCGCTAGATCAATTGCAGGCTGATGAGTTAAACCGCCAAACATCACGTGTGACATTTTGCTCAGCTGAGTTTGAACTGCTTTATTAAGTACTGGATGGTTATAACCATGAATCGCACTCCACCACGAACTCATACCATCAACAACTTTGATATCATCCTCTAAATTAAGATGAACGCCATCAGCTGACTCAACTAGATAAGTCGCAATTTCATTTGGAACTTTGGCATAAGGATGCCAAATATGTTGCTGGTCAAATGTATCCATACAGACACATTTTACTTACAAATACGCTTTAAGCTCAGCCATTGAGTCAATCACTAGATCTGGATTGGCATCACGAATATCATCACCATGGTTGTAGCCATATGACATACAGATAATCTCAAACCCTGCAGCGCGAGAAGCCTTAACATCACTGATAGAGTCACCTATCATCATCGAATCTTGTGGACTAATACCGAAAAATTTAGCAGCATGTAGGAGTGGCAATGGATCCGGTTTTTTCTTCTCTAAGGTGTCACCTGAAATGACAATACCAAAATCATCAAAAATTCCCAAATCTTTTAAAAGTGGCACAGTGAATTGCTCAGCTTTGTTGGTAACACAGCCTAAAGTATAGCCCTCTGCCTTCATGTAATCTAAACCCTCCCTAACCCCATCATATAACGATGAACGGCCTGAAGTGTTTTGTGCATAGAGCTCTAAGAAGATTGGGTATGCCTTATCAAAATCAGCTTTATCCACCGTACCTTCTAGCTCACCCGTGAGTGAACGTTCCACTAATTTTGGCACACCGTTACCTACCCAGTGACGCACTTTAGCTTCGCCCCATTTTTCTCTACCCATAACAACCATGAGCTCATCAACACAATAGGCTAAATCTGGCACACTATCGACTAAAGTACCGTCCACATCAATCATAATTAACTTAGGAGTGAATTTTTTCATTGTTATCCTTGTATTGTTAAAGGGCAGTATTTAGGTAGAATATACAACATATTATTTTGAGATATTTTAATGCAAAACTCTACAACAATCGGTTTTATTGGTGCAGGAAACATGGCTTATGCGCTAATTTCTGGCCTTGTTAATAATGGCTTTAATGTGCAAAATATTAAGTTAAGCGACACCGATGCAGCGCTATTATCCCTACGTGCTGATGAATTTAACCTTAAGGTTTTTACGGACAATACCGAACTGGCCGCTCAATGCGATGTGATTGTATTTGCGGTAAAGCCACAAGTATTATCTATTGTTTGCAAGCAACTACAAACGCATATTGATCACAAGCCTTTAATGATTTCAATTGCAGCAGGTGTGCGAGCAACAGATATTAATCGCTGGTTGGGTGGCAACACAGCGATTGTGCGTACCATGCCAAACACACCCGCCTTATTAGGCAAGGGCGCAACTGGTATGATGGCTAACGAAGCTGTGAGCAATGAGCAAAAGGCATTAGCCGAGCGCATACTCGGTGCAGTCAGTGAATGTCTGTGGGTAGAAGATGAAAAAATGCTAGATGTCGTCACT
>CALCCK010000020.1 GCA_937899995.1 uncultured Gammaproteobacteria bacterium | reverse complement strand
GGGTGGAGTGTAGCTGGATGTGTAGTGACGAGTGCGTGAGGCGTTCGTGGGCGTCCGCGCGCGGCACGTCGATGTAGCAGGTGTGTGTGTTTTTGTTTTTCAAGCAGAAGACGGCATGCGAGATAGGCTTGTGACTGGAGTTCAGACGTGTGCTCTTCCGATCTGTACACCTTTGAAAATTTCAGGTACATTGGCCGATTCGATTCGTTCACGAATACCTGAAAACAGCACAAGTACAAAAGAAAAGCCCACTGCAGCACCAAAGCCATAAACGCCGGATTGCAGGAAGCTATTACTTTCACCAACGTTTAACAAGGCAACACCCAACACTGCACAATTGGTTGTAATCAGCGGTAAAAATACGCCGAGTGACTGATGCAAAACCGGTGAGGTTTTATTGACAACTAACTCTGTAAAGCCAACAACAGCAGCAATAGTCACAATAAATGCGATGGTTCTGAGGTATTCAAGATCAAAGGGTGTTAAAAGATAGGCGTTAATCAGATAGCTACTGATACTCGCCAAAGTGAGCACAAACGTTGTGGCAAAGCCCATGCCGATTGCGGTGTCCATCTTGTTGGAAACACCCATAAAGGGGCACAAACCTAAAAATTTGACTAAAACAAAATTGTTGACCAATATGGTACTAACAAGGATTAATACGTACTCATTCATGAGGTGAATTTTAAACTAAATACCTTCTCCATTGCCGCCCTACATCAGACCCGGCCAAAAGAAATTTTGTTCCAAGTGCGTTCGTGGTAGTAATAAAGAAAAATCTTTGTTACTACCTCAATAGAACCAATGGAAGCTGCCATCTTAAGGCTGCCAGTAATTAGATAGGCAATAATGACCGTATCAAGCGTTGCAATAATTCGCCATGATACCGTTTTCCAAACCGATCTAGAAGTCTTATCCTTCATCACATTACCTCTTAGAGTGTGGTTTTACTAAAACTTCTCTTTCATGTCGGCATTATTTGCCGCCGCTTGGTAGCAGATACTAAAGCCATGAGTATAGTCGTGCTCATTCGAGCCTTGATATTGCTCTTGCAAGTCATACGTACTAACGCCTGATCTAAGCATAAATTGCAACTGATCTAAATGGGTATTAATACCGCGTATTTCACCGCTATAGCCCCATCTATTGCGAATCAAGGCTGCCTGTGAGTAACCACGGCCTTCATCAAAACCAACAAAATCAAGTGCAATTAAAGCAATTTTATTCAAGCTGTCCTTTAGCAAAGTTACATCATCCGCAGGCTTAATTAAAACGCCTTTGCCAGAAGCAGCCAAGCTGTCGATATTTTCAATCCATTCTTCCACACTAGATCGGAAGAGCACACGTCTGAACTCCAGTCACAAGCCTATCTCGTATGCCGTCTTCTGCTTGAAAAAGAAAAACACACGTCTAAACTCAGTCACAACACCCCTGCC
>CALCCK010000019.1 GCA_937899995.1 uncultured Gammaproteobacteria bacterium | reverse complement strand
GGGCATCACTACGCAGGTGATTAGACGGCTGCTATGTGTCTTGTGTATTGTGTTCGGTGGAAGTTTTTTTATTTGGTTTACTTTTTGTTTTCGTTTTTTTTTTTTAATGATACGGCGACCACCGAGATCTACACTCTTTCCCTACACGACGCTCTTCCGATCTTCGGAAGGCCACATTGGTGTAGCTTAAGATACGGCCCACATACAATCACCGAACGACCAGAGTAGTCCACTCGCTTACCAAGTAGGTTCTGACGGAAGCGACCTTGTTTGCCTTTAATCATGTCAGCAATTGACTTCAAAGGGCGACGGTTATTACCCATCACCGCACGACCACGACGACCGTTATCGATTAGTGAGTCAACAGCCTCTTGCAACATACGTTTTTCGTTACGCACAATGATCTCTGGCGCGTCTAACTCTAATAGGCGAGCCAAATGATTGTTACGATTAATTACACGACGATATAAGTCATTTAGATCAGAGGTCGCAAAACGACCACCGTCTAGTGGTACCAATGGACGTAAATCAGGCGGAAGAACCGGTAGTACTTTTAGTACCATCCACTCTGGCTTGTTGCCAGATTGGATTAATGAGTCAACCAGCTTAAGACGCTTGTTGATCTTCTTTAATTTTGTTTGAGACTTGGTGCTTAGGGCATCTTCACGAAGATTCGCCGCTTCTTTTTCAAGCTGCATTTCGGCGAGAACGTCCTGGATTGCTTCCGCACCCATCTTCGCCACAAACTCGTCATCACCGTACTCGTCAAGAGCATCGTAATACATCTCTTCTGTTAGAAGCTGTTTTTTAATGAGTGGTGTATTACCAGCATCAGTAACCAAAAAGGCTTCAAAGTAAAGTACACGCTCGATGTCTTTAAGCGTCATGTCTAATAATAGACCGAGACGTGAAGGTAAAGATTTAAGGTACCAAATATGAGCAACAGGTGCCGCCAATTCGATATGACCCATGCGCTCACGACGAACTTTTGAAAGTGTTACTTCAACGCCACATTTCTCACAAACAACGTTGCGGAATTTCATGCGCTTGTATTTACCACATAGGCATTCAAAGTCCTTCATTGGGCCAAATACTTTGGCGCAGAAAAGGCCTTCTCTTTCAGGCTTAAAGGTACGGTAGTTGATGGTTTCAGGTTTTTTAACCTCACCATAAGACCATGAGCGAATTTTCTCTGGAGAAGCTAAACCAACTCTAATTGAGTCAAAATCTTGTTCTTTATTTTGCTGCTTTAAAATTTGTAATAAATCTTTCAAGTTATTCTCCTAATTTAATTATGCTCAAGCTCAATATCAATACCCAACGAACGGATCTCTTTCACCAGAACGTTAAACGATTCCGGCATCACCGACTCGGTACGATTTTCACCATCAACAATATTTTTATACATCTTCGCTCGACCAGCAACGTCATCCGACTTCACTGTTAACATTTCACGAAGCGTGTAAGCGGCACCGTAAGCTTCAAGTGCCCAAACTTCCATCTCACCAAATCTCTGACCACCAAATTGTGCTTTACCACTAAGCGGTTGTTGCGTTACCAGTGAGTAAGGGCCCGTGGAACGAGCGTGCATCTTATCGTCCACTAAGTGATTTAGCTTCAGCATGTGCATATAACCAACCGTCACATGACGATCAAAAGCATCCCCTGTGCGGCCATCGTATAACTGAATTTGACCGGATTCAGGAAGACCTGCCATCGTTAATAACGACTTAATGTCTTCTTCCTTAATACCATCAAAAACTGGCGTTGCCATTGGTACACCGGCACGAAGATTATGCGCCAGTTCTAGAATCTCATCATCCGAGAATGAATTAAGGTCTTCAGTTTTTCCGTAGCTGTTATAAATCTTATCAAGAAGCCCGCGGACCTCTTTAACCGTGTCTTTTTGATGCTTATCAAGCAGGGCTCCAATCTTGTAGCCCAAACCTTTTGCAGCCCAGCCTAGATGCACTTCAAGCACTTGTCCCACGTTCATACGCGATGGCACGCCTAATGGGTTTAGTACCACGTCAACCGGTGTTCCGTCCTCTAGGTGAGGCATGTCTTCGACTGGTGATACGCGTGAAATAACGCCCTTGTTACCATGACGACCCGCCATCTTATCACCAACCTGAAGTGTTTTACGCGTTGCCACATAAACCTTAACCATCTTCAATACACCTGGTGGTAATTCTGCACCTTCTTGTATTTTGGCGTGTTCTACTCTTAAGAACTCATCGAACTCTTCTTGTTTTGCTTTCGCTTGTTTCACCAGTGTCGCTACTTCTTTATTGATATCAGCATCTTCAACTTTCAGTTTTGCAACTTCTGCATTTTCAAGCGTTTTAAGCGACTTGGCTGATAACTTATCACCCAATTTGATATCGCCCGCTCCCTTTGTGACAATATTGCCAGAAAGTTTTGAGCGAACGCGACGGAAAATATCGCCATCAATAATACCAAACTCATCGTCAATGTCTTTTTTGATCTTCTCTAAACGATCTTCGTCAATTTCAATGGCACGCGCGTCTTTTTCAACACGATCACGGGTAAATACTTGCACATCAATAACCACAGATCGGAAGAGCACACGTCTGAACTCCAGTCACAAGCCTATCTCGTATGCCGTCTTCTGCTTGAAAAAAAAAAACAACAAAAAACACAAAACAAACAAAAAAAAACAAAAAAAACAACACAAAGCAACCAGCAAAAAAGAATAGTCTCGGACAGACATG
>CALCCK010000018.1 GCA_937899995.1 uncultured Gammaproteobacteria bacterium | reverse complement strand
GTGCTGCTGTGGACTGTATGCGCGTGCACTGATATGCATGTGAGATCGGTTTTTCTTTTTTTTTTTTATTTTTTTTTTTAATGATAAGGCGACCACCGAGATCTACACTCTTTCCCTACACGACGCTCTTCCGATCTTGAATAATGTCATCAACCACATAGGTTGGCTTGTCGTGCGTGGTCACTGTTGATGTTTCAAAACAGCCACCCTGATCGATCGATACATCAACCAATACGGAACCTTTTTTCATTAACTTGAGCATGTCACGTGTAATCAGCTTTGGCGCCAAAGCACCTGCAATTAATACAGCACCAATAACCAAATCAGTACTACTTAAGTGTTGTTCAATATTAGCTTGCGTAGATAAGTCAATGGATAGTTGTGATAAATGTTTTTTTTGAAATTTCACTAGTCGTTCTGAAATTGAGCGATTAAGGATAGTGACATCGGTACCCATGCCTACAGCCACTTTGGCGGCATTCATGCCCACAACGCCACCACCTAGTACCAGTACTTGAGCTGGATCTACCCCAGTGGCACCACTTAATAATACCCCGGATCCACCTTGAGTGTTTTCTAAATGGTGGGCGCCGGATTGGATCGACATTCTGCCAGCTATTTCACTCATGGGTTTTAACAATGGTAAGCGACCTTCATCATCAGTGACAGTTTCATAGGCAATACAAATTGCCCCTGATTCAATCAATAATTGAGTTTGCTCTGGGTCTGATGCAAGATGCAGGTAAGTGAAAATGATTTGACCCTTACTAAGCATCTTACATTCATTGGGTTGTGGCTCTTTAACCTTTACAATCATCTGCGCTTGATCAAATACTTTGTCGGCCGAATCAACAATGGTCGCACCCACTTGTTGATATTGTTGATCAGTAAAGCCAATCACCTCTCCCGCACAAGATTGCACAATTATTTGATGACCAGATGCAATCAGCGTTTTAGCACCTAGTGGCGTTAGGCCAACACGATATTCGTGGGTTTTAATTTCCTTTGGAATGCCGATGATCATGTTCGTATGATGATTGAAGTACTAATTAGTGCAAACTATATCATAAGCTATGCATGCATAGAAGTCTGAGATATGAAAAAACAATTGCATTAATGGCAATTTAAACGGATTTTGGTATTAGAATTAAGTGTCTATTCTTAGACTCTTTATCTGAAAGATGTAATTTATTTCTTGGTAAGGTCATATAGTTAATTGTAACTATCTACAGTTAACTATATGATAACTTGATATTGATTAAGGCTTGATATAAGTAAAGCCTTGGGCTTGTAAGTGTGCTAACTCAGCAACACCACTGGGAACAATGTCACTTTTTTCAGCATCATATAGTTGTTCCATTCTTATTTTTTTGCCTTTTAAAGTATTTGCGCATACTTTAAATGTAACACCCTGACTTTTTAAACCTGCAATTTTCGCTGTCATAACATCGGTAGCATTACCTCTAGGTAATTTGGTATTTTTTGCCTCTTCTGGCAATAACAACAATGACAAACCTTTACCATGCATAATAACCCTCAAATCCATATTTTCTGCGCCAACAGCGTTGATATGGTTTTGTATGTTTCTTAGTGCGCCTCCCTGTCTTTTTGGGGCATCATAATTTATATGATATACAATTTTTTGAGCTCCATATGCTCCAGCATTAACACTAGTATTAATGCCAAGTGCCATGCATATAGAAACTATAGACGCGGTTATATATTTGTTAATTATTTTCTTCATTTTTTTTCCTCTTTTAGTTTTTTAAAATAAGGTTAAAGACTATCTTGAACCTTACTCTGGACTATACTGTTAAATTATGTAATTGTATATAATGGTTTTCCATAAGTCTAGAATTATTTATGGTATACCTTAATTTTTTAATTGTTTTCCATAGTTTCTGGAGTGGAGAAATCTTATGATATTAAAAGTGTTGGATTCCACAATCTCCCCAGAGGGGGATGGGGTTGAAGTTAGACGATTATTCCCAATATCTACATATATGAATTTTGATCCATTTGTATTGTGGGATCATTTTGATATTACTGCTGGACACGGATTCCCAGATCATCCTCATCGAGGCTTTGAAGCGATTACTTACATGCTTAATGGAGGCATACATCATAAAGATAATTTAGGTAATGATGCATTTGTTGATAAAGGCGGTGCACAAGTGTTTTGTGCTGGAGTAGGAATGGTTCATTCAGAAATGCCCGCTGAAAAAGGTCAAAGTATGGGTATTCAATTATGGATTAATTTACCCAAACGTCTTAAAAAAATTAAGCCGAGTTATCAACAAGTTTTAAGTGAAAATTTACCTGTAACTACTTTTGAAGGTGGCCATTGTCGAACTATTGTTGGAGAAGGGTCCCCGATTGAGTTGTATACAGATATCACCTATCAACATGTCAATCTTAAACAAGATCATTATTACCAAATTTATATTAACCAAGGTCTTAATGCGATTATTTATGTTTTATCAGGCGAATTAATATTAGGTAATGAGACAGTTAGTGCAACTAAGGCGTTATTATTAGAGTGCAAGGAAGAGCAAAACTTATCCATTAAAGCTGACAAAGATAGTGAATTTATGTTTTGTTGCGGGATGCCGCATCATCAGCCAATTTACCAACATGGTTCGTATGTTGATTGATGCTAGGCTTCTTCTTGGTTGCTAACTATTTTTCACTAATCATCAGATGATTAATTTTTGTGAACCAGAGGACGCGATCATAGGTAAATGAACAGGCGTATTTTAGTTGGTCGTCAAAAACAATTGATTTAATACCGTCAATTTTTCAGATGTTCATTGTAACGTTTTAATTGTTCGGGTTGGATACAGACCAGTCTTTCGGTCCAATAGCTGGGTCTGAACTTTTGACCGTCTTGAGTAACACCTAAAATGGTGTGTATAATTTTAGGCATCATTTTCCTCAATAAAATAATGGTGGAGGGATAGGGATTTGAACCCTAGAAGGAGATTAATCCTTGCTGGTTTTCAAGACCAGTGCATTCAGCCGCTCTGCCATCCCTCCAATGAGGGGATATAATACAGTTTGTTGTGCTAATAGTAAATAGGATATTTATATAAATTCGCTTTAAAATTAGTTAATTTTTAAGTATAATTCCCTTCTTTTAGATTTTAGATGAGTTTAGTTATGGCAAAGGTATGTCAAGTAACCGGTAAACGCCCAATTAGTGGTAATAATGTATCACACGCGAACAACAGAACGCGTCGTCGTTTTTATCCAAATCTTCACACGCACCGTTTTTGGGTAGAGAGTGAAAATCGTTTTATAAAACTTAAGTTAACGGCAAAAGGTTTGCGTATTGTTGATAAGAAAGGCATCGACACTGTACTGGCAGAAATCCGCGCACGTGGCGAAAAGGTTTAGGAGTAAGATATGAGAGAAAAAATCAAATTAGTATCATCGGCTAAAACTGGCCATTTTTACACAACAACTAAAAATAAGCGTCTTCACCCAGAAAAGGTAGAAGTTAAAAAGTTTGATCCTGTTGTTAGACAACACGTGATGTACAAAGAAGCTAAGATTAAATAATCTTTCTTTTAACATTTCAATAAAAAAGCCGCATTAGTGGCTTTTTTATTGTCTGGACAATTCTAATTATTCTTCTAGAATAGTATCGAGCGCAATATGGCCTACAGCCTCTTGGTATTCCGATAGTTGATCAAAATTAAGGAACTGATAAATTTCGGCTGCCATTGGTTTAATACCATTCATGGCTGTTAAATATTCATCAACAGTAGGGATGTACCCTAATTTTGCAGTGATTGCAGCTACTTCAGAAGAGGAAAGATAAACATTGGCATCATCACCCATTCGACCTGGAAAATTTCGGGTTGAAGTTGATACCACAGTGGCATTGTCTTTAACGCGTGCTTGATTACCCATACAAACTGAACAGCCTGGTATTTCAGTGCGCTCTGTAAGATTTTCAAAGACTGTGTAGACACCTTCTTTTTTCAGTTGCGCTTCATCCATGCGCGTAGGTGGCGCTATCCATAGCTCTGTTTTTATCTCTGTCGTATCTTTTAACAATTGCGCAGCCGCTCTAAAATGACCAATGTTCATCATGCAAGAGCCGATAAAGACTTCGTCAATATCAGTATTTGCCACATCGGAAAGCAACTTGACATCATCTGGGTCATTTGGACAAGCTAGAATTGGTTCTTTAATCTCGTCCATATTAACTTCAATCGTGGCCGCATATTCACAATTTTTGTCGGCCTCCATTAAAATTGGATTATCTAACCATTTTTGCATTGCCTTAATGCGTTTAGCAATGGTTTTTTTATCTTCATAGTCCATATCTATCATTGATGATAATAGGGCAATATTAGATTTTAAATATTCTTCAACTGGCTCTTTATTAAGTTTAAAGGTGCAACCATTGGCAGATCGCTCTGCAGAAGCATCGGTAAATTCGAATGCTTGTTCTAGTTTTAGATCACCTAAACCTTCGATTTCTAAAATTCGACCAGAGAAAATATTCTTTTTGTGTTCTTTTTTAACGGTTAATAAGCCTTGTTGAATAGCGACATATGGGATGGCATTGACAATATCTCTTAGGGTGATGCCTTCTTGCATGGTTCCAGTAAATTTGACCAATACCGACTCTGGCATATCAAGTGGCAATACACCAATTGAGGCGCCAAAGGCTACTAGACCAGAGCCCGCTGGGAAACTAATACCCAATGGAAAGCGCGTATGTGAATCGGCACCAGTGCCTACGGTATCAGGTAGCAGCATACGATTTAACCATGGGTGAATAATACCATCGCCAGGTTTGAGTGCCACACCACCACGAGAGTGCATAAAGTCTGGCAATGAGTGTTGAAGTTCCAAATCAATAGGTTTTGGATAGGCTGCTGTATGGCAAAAACTTTGCATTACTAAATCAGCAGAAAACCCCAAACAAGCTAACTCTTTAAGCTCATCACGGGTCATTGCACCCGTGGTGTCTTGTGAGCCAACTGTAGTCATGCGCGGCTCACAATAAGTGCCAGGACGAATACCTTCAACACCACAAGCCTTACCAACAATCTTTTGTGCCAACGTGAAACCAGCATTAGAATTACTAACATCATGTGGGCGTAAAAAAAGATCACTGACTGGAAGGTCCAAATCTTGACGGGTTTTATCGGTTAAGCCTCGTCCAATAATCAAAGGGATGCGACCACCTGCTCGTACTTCGTCTGGCATGGTGGTTGGCGCTAATTCAAAGGTTGAGATAGTTTCACCATTAATATTAGTGATTTTCCCCTCATAAGGGTGAATGGTAATTTCATCACCCATATTAAATTTCGATACGTCACACTCAATAGGCAGCGCCCCTGAGTCTTCAGCAGTATTAAAGAAGATTGGCGCAATACTTTCACCTAAAATAACACCGCCAGCACGTTTATTAGGCACATAATCAATGTCATTACCCATGTGCCAAAGCACCGAGTTAATAGCCGATTTACGCGAAGAGCCAGTACCAACTACATCACCAACAAAGGCTAAAGGCAAACCTTTTTCTTTTAGTTTTTCAATAGTTTCAAGAGGGTTTTCCATTGTTTTTCCGAGCATTGATTGAGCATGTAATGGAATATCAGGACGAGACCAAGCCTCCGTTGCCGGTGATAAATCATCTGTATTTATTTCGCCCTCAGCACGGAAAATAGTGAGTTTAATCTCGGCAGGCAATGCATCTTTGGCAACAAACCAATCAGCATTCGCCCAAGCGTGCACTACTTTTTTGGCAAAAGCATTATCAGCTGACTTCTCTAAAATAGTTTGATAGGCCTCATAAACCAGCAAAGTTTTAGATAATGCATCACAGGCAGATTGTGCTGTTACATCAATATCTAATAACTCAATTAGGGGATCGATGTTATAACCACCTAACATGGTACCAAGTAAAAATGTTGCTTGTTTTTGGTTGATGGCATCACAAATTTGCTCGCCTTTAGCGACACTGGCTAAAAAGCTAGCTTTTACATAGGCAGCCTCATCAACGCCGGGCGGCACCCGATGCGTGAGTAAGTCTAAGTAAAAATCGTTATCATTGCCCTTGATTAAACCTTCAACAACTGATTTTGTTTGTTCTGCGTTGAGTACTAATGGTGGTAAATTATCTTTGGCGCGCTCATCAATGTGGGCTAAATAGGCTGTTTTCATCTGTTTAATAAGTGAATCATATAAGGCGTATAATTTTACCATTTATTTGATTTGACTATGCTAATTATGGAACTCAATGCTTTAACTGCTATTTCCCCTGTTGACGGGCGTTATTTTGAGAAAACCAAGGCTTTAAGTTCAATTTTTAGTGAATTTGGTCTGATTAAATACCGCGTATTAATTGAGGTTAAGTGGTTGCAAGCCATGGCAGATAATGATGGCATTCCTGAGGTGCCACCGTTTAGTATCGAAGCCAGCCAATTTTTAGCCGATATTGCCACTAACTTTTCACTTGAAGACGCGCAAGCAGTAAAAGATATTGAGCGCACTATTAATCACGATGTGAAGGCGGTTGAATACTTCTTAAAAGATAAGATTAAAGATAATGCCGAGCTTAACGCTGTGAGTGAATTTTTCCACTTTGCGTGTACGTCTGAAGACATTAACAACCTTTCTCATGCATTGATGTTGATCGATGGTCGTGAAGTTGTTTTGGCCGAGATGCAAAATATATTGTCTTTGATTGGTGCTTTAGCTAAAGACAACGCAAGTATTCCGATGTTGTCTCGTACACATGGTCAAACTGCCTCACCAACCACGGTAGGCAAGGAAATGGCCAACTTTGCGTTTCGTTTGAAACGACAAATTGAACATTTAAAATCAGTCAAAATTATGGGTAAGTTTAATGGTGCTGTGGGTAATTTTAACGCACATATTTCAGCTTATCCGGATCTTGATTGGCAAAGTATTTCACAAGATTTTATTGAAGATCTGGGTGTTAATTATGCAATGTATACTGCACAAATTGAAACACATGATTACATGGCAGAGTATTTCCATTCTATGAATCGTTTCAATACGATTCTGATTGATTATTGCCGCGATGTATGGGGTTATATTTCTTTAGGTTATTTTAAGCAAAAAACTATTGCCGGCGAAGTGGGTTCATCCACTATGCCACACAAAGTGAATCCGATTGATTTTGAAAATGGTGAGGGCAATCTAGGTATCGCCAATGCGCTAAATACACATTTAGCTGATAAGTTAGCTATTTCTCGCTGGCAGCGTGATCTGTCTGATTCAACTGTGCTTAGAAACCTTGGTGTCAGCTGTGCACATTGTTTAGTTGCTTATGCATCGATTGCAAAAGGCATCAGCAAGCTAGAAACTAATGAAGCAAGATTGTTAGAAGATTTAGATAGCTCGTGGGAAGTATTGGCCGAGCCAATCCAAACGGTAATGCGTCGTTACGGCATTGAAAATCCGTATGAAAAACTCAAAGTACTCACGCGTGGTAATACCATTGATGCACAAGTATTAGCAGAGTTTGTTAAAGATCTTGATATGCCAGAAGAGGCTAAGCAGGCCCTAGCAGATTTAACGCCAATGTCTTACATTGGTGATGCAGAGAAATTAGCACAAGATATTGAAAAACTGATATAATTTCGCGTCTTATGCCTTTTATGGTATGAGTATTAATATAATAAAAGGAGCAAAAAACCCATGGTTAAAATTAGACTAGCCCGAGGTGGAGCCAAGAAAAAACCTTTTTATTCAATTGTAGCAACAGACTCTAGAAAGCGTAGAGACAGTGGTTACATTGAGCGTATTGGATATTTTAATCCAGTAGCTCGTGGACAAGAAGTTAGGCTTACTATCGAAGAAGATAGATTAGATTACTGGACATCAAAAGGTGCACAAATCTCTGATCGTGTTAAGCAACTTGTTAAAGAGTTCAAAGATCCTTCAATTCGTGAAAAACGTGTTGCAGCGCAAGATGCTAGAGCATCAGCAGTAACGGCTAAATTAGCAGCACAAGCTAAAGCAAAAGCAGACGAAGAAGCAAAAGCTGAAGCTGAGGCAAAAGCGACAGAAGAAGCAGCTACAGCTGCTGAGGCAGAATCGCCGGCTGAAGAGTCAGTAGAAGAGGAAAAAGCTGCTGAGTAATTCAACAGCAACCACTTCTAATCCTAAAAGGCTGTTGGTCGGCAAGATCAATGGCCTTTTTGGCGTTCAGGGATGGGTGAAATTATTTTCACACACACACCCTCGAAAAAACATCCTATCCTATCAGCCTTGGCATATCCAGGTAGATGGCCAGTGGCAAACATTAGAAATCATTAGAGGCCGTGAACAAGGCAAGACCATTGTCGCCCAACTTAAAAATATCAATGATTGTGAACAAGCACGATCCATGATTGGCATTGATTTGTACATTGAAAAATCACAATTACCTAAATTATCTGAAGGCGAACATTATTGGGAAGATTTAATTGGCTTGGAAGTTATTAATCAAAAAGGCATTTCCCTTGGTAAGGTTGTTAATTTAGTTGATACAGGGGCTAATAATGTCTTGGTAGTTAACGGCGAAAAAGAACCCTCATCAGGTGAGGATAGAAAAGAACATTGGGTGCCTTATATTGAGCCTTTTTTAATATCTGTTGATCTTGATAAGCAACAGATATTGGTAGACTGGGATGAAAATTTTTAAAGTCTTTAGAATTACACACAATAAATTATCAGTCTTTTATTAAAGACAAGGCGATTAAACTTTTATCAAGGCCAATGTTCTCCAAGAAGTGTCGCACTTTGGTGTTTGCACCAACAATGGTGATATCTGCAGACTTCTCTTTACAAATATTGCAAATTTCAGCAATGCCGCGTGAAGTAGTGTAATCAATCACAGGCACATTTGATAGGTCTAGAATCACTCTATCGTAATTAGATTTAGTTGAAAAGTCTCTTACAATGCCTTTGGCCGAACCAAAACTCATTGGACCGTTTAACTGATAGAACAATGTGTTGCCAGCACGAATCAATTCTTGATGTGTCTCATCTAAATGAGAAGCTTCTTCAATGGTCTGCACAGAAATAATACTTGCTAATTGCACATCGGTCATTCTTTGTAAGAATATCAAACTGGCCATTACCAGTCCAATGCCCACAGCAGCCATAAGATTGTAAAGTACGGTAATACTGAGTACAACAATCATGATAAGCGCACCAGATTTTGGCTTTGAAGCCAAGCCTTTTAAGTATTCCCAATCAATAATATCAGTACCAACCTTCACCAAGATTGCTCCAAGTACTGCTAGCGGGATTTCTTTGGCATACTGCGCACCACCTAAAACAATTGCCAGTAACAATACAGCGTGTAGTGCGCCAGAAATTGGCGTTAAGCCACCAGCTTTTACATTGGCCATGGTGCGCATGGTTGCACCTGCACCCGGCAAACCACCAAATAAGCCTGATACGGTATTACCAATACCTTGACCGATTAATTCACGGTCTGACTTATGATGTGTGCGAGTGATTTCATCTGATACTAAAGAGGTTAACAATGAGTCGATCGAACCTAAGATAGCCAACATCATGCCCGAGGCAGCCATATCAAGAATAATACTTGCCTCCCAAACTGGCATATGGAACGAAGGTAGTCCTGTTGGGATTTCACCTAGGATCATGTTATTTAACGGCTCTACTTCTGATGAGAAGTATTGCGGGAAAAATAATAAAATTAAAGTACCTGTAACCAGGGCAAATAAAGGGGCTGGAATAAATTTTCCGATTTTTTTAGGGAATAGATAAACAACAGCAATTGTAATGAGTGCAATGGTAATAGCGCCGGTGTTTGAAAAATAACTTTCAACATCACTTAGTTGAGAAAAAATACCCATGGTAGAGCCTTTGATCTCATACAAGCCAAGCACTTGCGGGATCTGTAAAATGATAATAATAACGCCAATACCGGTCATAAAGCCAGAGGTTACTGGGTGCGGCATCAGGTTAATAAAACGGCCTAACTTTAAAACACCAAAGCCAATCTGGAATAAACCACCTAAAACAACAGTGGTGAATGCAATTGCCAATCCAGTTTCAGGAAACATAGCGATGTACTTGGTCACAATCAGTGCCATCACTACCGTCATTGGGCCAGTTGGACCAGACACCTGGGCACCCGTACCACCAAATAAGGCAGCAAAGAAACCAGTAATAATCGCACCGTATAAACCCGCAATTGCACCTGCGCCTGAAGCCAATCCCATGGCAATAGCAAATGGTAGTGCTACAACACCTGCTGTAATACCGCCAGTAATATCGCCACGGATATTGTTAAAATGTAGGTTTTCGATTAATTTCATGATAAATCCTTGTTGATGTTTAAGTATTTTTGCTTAATGTTTGCTGAAAAAGACAAGTGCAATATTATACAAAATGGCATACTATAAATGTAGTTATTATTATATAATATATCCCTTATATTCTTCTGGCTCGTCTGTAGTTAGATTTTTAAATAATTGGAAACATAAATGGATAAGATTGCAAAGTTCTTGCCTTTTTTGGCATGGATTCATGAGATAAAAGACAAAGATATTTTAAAAGCAGACTTAGTTGCAGGTTTGACCGTTGCATTAGTGCTTGTGCCACAATCAATGGCCTACGCACAATTGGCAGGTCTTGCACCGCAATATGGTTTATACGCTTCGTTCTTACCGGTGATGATTGCAGCTTTAATGGGCTCATCTCGTCAATTAGGTACCGGCCCCGTAGCTGTTGTATCTTTATTAACCGCAGCAGCAATTCCAACAATCATTCCAGACGGTGCGGATATGGTGACATATGCTGCTTATGCTTCATTGTTAGCATTCTTGGTGGGTATATTCCAATTTGCGTTAGGCGCACTAAAACTTGGTTTTGTTATTAATTTCTTATCTCACCCAGTTGTGGTTGGCTTTACCAACGCAGCTGCGATTATTATTGGTACTTCACAGTTAAACAAAGTATTCGGTGTTAGCAAAGGCGAAGGTGAACATACTTATGAGCAAGTATGGGGCACTATTACTAATGTAGCTACAGATACACACATGGTTACTTTATTAATTGCTATTTTGGCTTTTGTAATTATGATTGGTGTTAAGACATACGCACCAAAATTACCGGGCGTATTAATTGCAGTGACATTAACTACAATTATTTCTTATGTGATGGGCTTTGGCATATCGGCTGATGAAGGCGGATTTGGCGGTGCAATTGTTGGTGCAATACCTGAAGGTTTACCACCATTAGTTATACCGATGTTTGACTTCTCAGTAATAAACCAAATGATTGTTGTAGCAATTACGATTGGTTTGATTGGTTTTATGGAAGCAATTTCTATTGCGAAATCTATGGCAGCACAGACCAAACAACGCCTTGATGCCGATCAAGAATTAATCGGTCAAGGCTTAGCAAATGTTGTTTCTAGTTTTTTCCAAGGTTATGCAGTTTCAGGTTCATTTTCACGTTCCGCGGTTAATATCTCAGCAGGTGCAGTCACAGGTTTTTCATCGGTAGTAACAGCAGTGATTGTGGGCATCACACTGGTATTTTTAACGCCGTTGTTATATCACCTGCCTCAAGCAACTTTAGCAGCTGTTATTATTATGGCTGTGATTAACTTGATTAAGTTCGCACCGATTGTGCACGCTTGGAAGGTTGAGAAGCATGATGCAATTGTTGGAGTGACTTCGTTCGTGTTAACTTTATTATTTGCACCACATTTAGAAAACGGTATTGTGATTGGCGTGATCTTATCATTGGCTTTGTTCTTGTACCGCACCATGGAGCCAAGGTTTACTGAACTATCCGCACACGACGGCTCAAGCATGCTGGTTAATGCATTAGACAATAAGCTTGAAAGTTGTGAAGTGGTATCAATTGTTAAATATTCTGGTTCACTTTATTTTGCTAATGCGGGTTATTTTGAAGACAAAATTTTAAAACTTATTGCTGATAAGCAGGAATGTTTGAAATACGTTATTGTTGACATGGCAGGTATTAATCAAATTGATGCTTCTGGCGAAGAAGTATTGTCAGGTTTAGTGGAAAGATGTTCTGCTGGTGGCGTTGAAATCTTGTTTGCTCGTACTGAAGGCATTGAGAAAGTATTAGATCGCTCTGGATTTATTAAAAAGTACGGTAAGGATCGTTTTTATGATCGCCGTACTGATGCACTTCGCTTTGCCTGGAAAGAATTGGGCGATGAAGAGGCTGCGATGAAGAGTCCGTTAAAACACTTGATTTCATAAGATTTATTGTTGAAATTAAAATAAAAAATCCAAGTTTTAGCTTGGGTTTTTTTTTGCATTAACAACTATTGATTATAAGTTTTTATAAAACGCTTTTACGAAATACAATCCTTGTGGTTCAGCAGTAGCGCCGGCACATTTTCTGTCTTTTGCATTCAATACTTCATTAACCCACTCAATGGTTTTTTCACCTCTACCCACTTTGAGTAGCGTGCCAACAATATTGCGTACCATGTGATGTAGAAAAGCATTGGCTTTAATATCTAACAAGATTGTATTATCGGTTTGGGTTAATCGAATAAATTCAATGGTTTTGATTGGGGATTTGGCTTGGCATAAACTACCCCTAAAACTAGAAAAATCATGTTCACCAAGCAAATATTCAGCCGCTGTACTTATGGCTGTTATATCCAATTTTCTTGGCTCCCAAAGCGCATGAGCACCTGCTAGTGCAGAGCGCACTGGCGTGTTATGAATTTTGTAATGATATTGTCTGGCGTACGCATTAAAGCGCGCATGAAAATTATCATCCACTTGTTTAACCCATTTGAAGTTAACATCATAAGGCAGGTTGACATTACCGCCAAATAACCAAGCTTTATCTTCACGCTTAACATCGGTTTCAAAGTGAATTACTTGCTCAATGGCGTGTACACCTGCATCTGTTCGGCCTGAGCAAAAAACACGAATAGGTTTGTCAGCAATACTAGACAACGCTTCTTCAACCACTTGTTGAACTGTGCGAATGCCGGATTTTTGTAGTTGCCAGCCGTGGAAGTCTGTACCTAAGTACTCAACACCGAGTGCTAATTTCATAAATAATTTAGGTGTAAAATTAATTCAGTTATTTTATCAAATATTATTACATGGTTGATTATTCTACTTTAAGACTTCTTAATGGGGTTGATTGCTCTATTTTAGAGTCAACAACCAGTACTAACGACTATCTAACTACGCTGCCTTTTTCTCAAAACATTAAAGTTTGTATTGCCAGAGAACAAACCGCCGGGAAAGGTCAATATCAGCGAGTATGGTTAAGCAAAAAAGATAGTAGCGTGTTGTTATCATTGCGTTATCCATTCTCTATAAAAGTAGCATTAAATGGTCTAAGTTTGGCAATGGGTTTGTCAGTGATTGATGTATTAGAGTGTGTATACCATCTTGATCACTTAAAACTTAAATGGCCAAATGACGTGTATTTTAAAGACCAAAAACTCGCCGGTATCTTGATTGAAAACAGTGTACAAAACGATCAGCAGTCTGTTGTGATTGGCCTAGGTTTGAATTATCAATTAGCTACAGATTTTGAATGTGACACGCCGTGGACTGACCTGTCAAAAAATTGCACAACTCTGCCTAATTTAGTAGACTTACATGAAAAGCTAATCAACAATTTAATAAAGTCTTGCCAGCGCTTTGAGCAACACGGATTTTCTGCTTTTCAGGCGCAGTGGAATCAACATGATTATTTACTAGGCAAACAGTTAGAGCTTAATTATCAAGACAAAAAAACCATCGGTACTGCTAATGGAGTTAATGAGCATGGCGCATTGATTATTAAGTCAGACAACACCATGATCGAAGCTTATAGCTCTGAACAAATTCACCTAATTTAGGGTAAGATTAAGCACTCAAAATAATGCTTTGTTAATTTATGCAGAAAAACACATTAACGGTTAAAAATATTCGTAAAAAATATGCTCAACGTGAAGTAGTGAGTAATGTTTCTTTTGAAGTTAAAGGTGGTGAAATTGTTGGTTTATTAGGGCCAAATGGCGCTGGCAAGACTACGTGTTTCTATATTGTTTGTGGATTAGTGAGAGCAGATGAAGGTCAAGTGTTTATTGGTGAAACACAGGTTAGTAAGTTGCCTATGCATAAGCGTGCAAAGTTAGGGCTAGGGTATTTACCACAAGAGCCTTCTGTTTTTAGAAAGCTATCTGTTGAAGATAACATTATGGCGGTATTGGAACTTAATCCTCAGCTCAAGCGCAAGCAAAGAAAACATCGATTAGAAGAACTATTAGTTGAATTTAATATTGAACACATTCGCCATATCGATGGTTTAAGTCTTTCAGGTGGCGAGCGTAGACGCGTGGAAATTGCCAGAGCGTTAGCAATGAATCCAAAGTTTGTTTTGCTAGATGAGCCTTTTGCTGGAGTTGATCCAATTTCAGTGGGCGATATTCAGCAAGTTATTTATCATCTTCGTGATAAAGGTATTGGTATTTTAATTACCGACCATAATTATCGAGAAATGCTAGATACTTGTGATCATTCGTACGTACTTCATGATGGGCAGATTATTGCCAGAGGCAATAAAGAAGAAATCTTATCTAATGAGGATGTTAAAAAAGTCTATTTAGGCGAATCCAGTAGTGACCACTAAAAATTTTATCACGCTTGGTATTGAAAGCTCTTGTGATGAAACCGGTATCGGACTATATTCGTCATATCAAGGCTTAATCGCCCATCAATTATTTTCTCAGGTAGAAATGCATGCTGAATATGGTGGCGTGGTACCAGAGTTAGCTTCACGTGATCATATTCGACGTACCATTCCTTTAATCAAAGCGGTCTTATCTGAGGCAAAACTTCAACTCAGTGATATTAGCGGTATTGCTTATACGGCAGGTCCAGGCTTGGCCGGGGCTTTATTGGTAGGTTCGTCAGTTGCCAAGAGTTTGGCTTGGAGTTTAAATATTCCTGCCTTGGCAGTGCATCATATGGAAGGGCATTTGTTAGCGCCATTGCTTGAAGAAACACAACCACAGTTTCCTTTTGTGGCATTGTTAGTGTCTGGTGGACACACCATGTTGGTAGATGTTAAAGGTATTGGTGATTATCAAATACTGGGCGAGTCTTTGGACGATGCAGTGGGTGAGGCCTTTGACAAAACAGCCAAGATTTTAGGCTTGGGTTATCCGGGTGGGCCAGCACTAGCGGCACTAGCTGAGCAGGGTGATGAAACACAGTTTAAATTTCCAAGGCCGATGACAGATCGCCCAGGGTTAGAATTTAGTTTTAGTGGTCTTAAAACTTTTGCGCGCAATACCTTTGCAAAGCACCCAGAGCAAAAAGCCGATATTGCCAAAGCTTTTGAAGTGGCGGCCACACAAACCTTGATGATTAAATGCAGACGTGCGCTGGAGAAAACACATTATTCAACCTTAGTGGTGGCAGGTGGCGTAAGTGCTAATCAATCATTACGTCAGGTTTTAGACCAAATGGGTAAAAAACTAGAAGTAGACGTATTTTATCCACGACAAGAGTTTTGTACCGATAATGGTGCGATGATTGCCCTTGCTGGGCATTTAAGGCTAGTTAAAGGTCAGGTATCAGCTGGTAATGAAATCACCATTAAACCCAGATGGAGTCTTGAGGAATTAGAAGTAGTATGAGTTAACTCCCTAAAGTTTTTACGCGCATATCCCCAGGAATGGACTCCCCTTTAGTGGTGATTGAAGTATATATTTCTGGCGGCTTACCAAGTTTTTCTATTGTTTATTTGCCAGAGGGTTAGTTAAAGATTTCAGTGCCATTGTTAGATCGAATTGACATGGTACTAGATGTGCCATCATTACCTAAAGAGGTGTTATTAAGTCAATCCCAAGAGTAGATTGAAAACAGTGAAACCATACGCGCTAGAGTGCTAAGTGCTTATAATAGGCAGCTAGACAGGCAAGGCAAATCGAATGATTAGCTTCAGCCTGATGAAACAGAAAAGATGGTACCGTTAGATAAATAAAATACACAGTTATTAGAAGAAGTGATTGACAAGTTTCAGCTTCCGGCGAGAGCTTATCACCGCAATAACAACGCATAAATAAAAAAGATATGATTATTATTCCCGCAATTGATTTAAAAGATGGCCAGTGTGTACGTCTAAGACGAGGCCTGATGGATGACACCACTGTATTTTCTGATAATCCAACCGAGATGGCGGAACAATGGGTAGAGCAAGGTGCTAAACGTTTACACCTGGTAGACCTTAACGGTGCTTTTGAAGGTAAACCAATTAACGCAGCTAGTGTGACTGAAATCACTAAAGAATTTCCAGACTTGCCAGTGCAAATTGGTGGCGGTATTCGCAATATGCAGATTGCTAATACTTATATTGAGGCAGGTATTAGTTATCTCATTATTGGCACCATGGCGGTAACGCATCCTGAGTTTGTCTCCGAGTTATGTCGTGAGTTCCCTGGCAAGATTATTGTTGGTTTAGATGCAAATAATGGTTTGGTTGCTACTGAAGGTTGGGCCAAACAAACTGATCTACACGTGGTAGATTTATCTAAGCAGTTTGAGCAAGATGGCATTAGCTCAATTATTTATACCGATATTGCCCGTGATGGCATGATGCAAGGGGTGAATGTAGAAGCCACGGCTGATTTGGCTAAACAAACTTCCATTCCTATTATTGCTTCTGGTGGTATTACCAATATGGATGATATTTCAAATTTATTGGTTGAAGCACGCCATGGCATTATGGGTGCAATTACTGGTCGTGCAATCTACGAAGGCACGCTAGATTTTGCTAAGGCGCAGCAGCTTTGTGATGCTAGTTGAAGTTGCCTACGCTCTAGAGAAAGAACAAACCCTACTTGAGTTGGAAGTAGATGAGGGCACAACACTCAAACAAGCCATTGAACTGTCTGGCATTATTGATACTTATCCTCAAATTGATTTAACCAAAGACAAAACTGGTGTTTTTGGTAAAATCGCTAAATTAGACACGATTTTGCGTGAAAAAGACCGTGTAGAAATCTATCGACCACTGATTGCCGATCCAAAGCAAGTACGTAAAGAGCGTGCTGCACAAGGAAAAGTCATGCGTAGTGGTAAAAAAACCTGATTTTTGGTATAATAACAATCCAGTAAATAATTAATTCTAAATGAACGAAGAGCACCATCCCTCGATATTGTCTTTCTTGAAAAGATTAAAAAAACAATTTTTCTATTCACCGCTACAATCTGGTGATGAACTATTACAGGCTTTAAAAGAAGCGGAAGAAAACCATGTTATTGATTCTCACACTCGATCTATTATTGAGGGCACCATGCAGCTTGAAAATTTAGAAGTGCGTGATGTCATGGTGCCAAAGTCAAAAATGGTATTGATCAAACACACAACTTCAGCCAAAAACTTGCTTAAGATAATGGTCAAATCAGCACATTCTCGATTCCCAGTTTTAAACGCACAAGAAGACAAAATACAAGGCATTATTTTGGCCAAAGATTTGTTGGGGCACTTGGTCAATAATCAGAAAAAAGAATTCAGCTACAAGGAGTATTTACGCCCTACAGTCTTGGTGCCAGAAAGCAAAACTTTGGGCGCCTTGCTTAGGGATTTCCAGCAAAAGCACTCACATATGGCGGTGGTGATGGATGAGTACGGTGAAATTGCCGGACTGGTTACACTAGAAGATGTGCTTGAGCAAATTGTAGGTGAGATTGAAGACGAGCATGATTTTGAAGAAGACAATATCATCGATTTTGGCGAGGGCCGTTATTTGCTTAAAGCCAATACCCCATTAGAAGAATTTAACGAATTTTTTGAAGTCACTTTAGATGCGGATGATGTAGATACCGTGGCTGGTTTTGTCATTACTGGTTTTACTTACCTGCCTGAGCAAATGAACGAGATCGATTTACAAGGGTTTAATTTTAAAGTGCTTAAAACTGACTCTCGCAGACTGCATTTATTAGAAGTCACCAGAATCAACAATAAATAATGGACACCTTAACCATTGTTTTTTTGATGGGTTTGTTAGGCGGTGTACATTGTCTAAGCATGTGTGGCGGCGTGGTTGCTTTGTTGACTTCAGCTTTGCCAGCAGAGATTAGATCTAACGCTAAACAAACTTCGCTATATCACCTGAATTACAACACCGGTCGAAT
The DNA here is from genome assembly GCA_937899995.1 of uncultured Gammaproteobacteria bacterium. Lineage (GTDB taxonomy): Bacteria > Pseudomonadota > Gammaproteobacteria > PS1 > Pseudothioglobaceae > Thioglobus_C. The sequence goes on along the minus strand of CALCCK010000018.1, from coordinate 26,014 downwards.
CCTTAGTTATATCTTAATGGGTGTATTATTTGGCTTGGCTGGCGAGTTACTTTCAAACGCGTTGAAGATGAGCGTGCTTGATCACGCATTAAGGATCTTCTCAGGTATATTAATGGTGTTAGTAGGTTTGTACATTGCTAATTGGTATGCAGGCATACAAGTGCTGGAGAAAGTTGGAGCGAAATTGTGGGTAAAGTTACATCCTATTAGTCAAAAATTCTTACCGGTTACCAGCTTAAAAAGTGCTTTTTTAGTGGGTCTATTTTGGGGTGGTATTCCTTGCGGCTTAGTCTATGGTGCGTTGAGTTTTTCTGTATTGTCAGGCTCTGCTGTTCAAGGTGGGTTGATTATGATGGCTTTTGGGTTGGGTACACTGCCTAGTTTATTGTTAATGGCAGGGTTTTCTTCAAAGCTAAGCGCAGCCATTAAAAAACCTTTGGTGAGAAAATTCTCTGGTGGGTTAATTATTGCTCTGGGTATTTGGGCTTTATGGGTGCCAGCCAAAGCATTAATAGTTGATTTCCAACATTCACAGCAAACAACTGAATTTCCACAGTCAACTGATTTAGATTACTTAGTATAATTCCAACCATGTCATCTTTAAAACAAACCGCACAACTAGCCATTGATTTGTTAAAGCAATATAAAGTCAGTGATTATGAAATATCACTTGGCTCAAGCTCTGGCGTATCAACTGCAGTTAGATTGGGCAATGTAGAAACATTACAATACCATCTGGACAAAAATTTTGAAATTAATGTCTATATAGGTAAAAAGAAAGGTCATGCTTCGAGTGTTGACTTGAGTAAAGATAGTCTAAACAAAACCATTGAATCGGCTTGTTTGATTGCAAAGTATACTCAAGAAGATCCTTTTAATAGCTTAGCGCCAAAAGATTTGATGGCATTTGATGTGCCTGATTTAGATCTTTATCACCCTTGGGATTTAGACGCACAACACAGTATTGATTTAGCTAAAGCTTGTGAAGAAATCGCCCTAGAGCAAAATGAAATTGATAATTCAGAAGGTGCAGAAGTTTCTAGTTTTCAAGGTGAGGGCTTATATGCTAATTCTAACGGGCTCATTGCCACGCAAAGTAGCACACGCCATTCACTTAACTGCTCTTTAATTGCAAAGCGTGATGGCGACATGCAAACTGCCTATGAATACACCACAGCACTTGATGCGAATGACTTAGAATCACCAGAGCAAGTAGGCATGAAGGCGGCGCTATTAGCACAACAAAAGCTGGGCGCACAATCACTTACATCACAAAAATGCCCAGTGATTTTTACATCACGTTTATCAGGCGGATTATTTGCCCAATTATTAGGCGCTTTAGGTGGTTCAAGACAATACAAAAAATCAACTTTTTTATTAAACAGTATTGACCAGATTGTCATTCCAGAAAGTTTGAGTTTGTTAGAGCAACCCTTTGCAAAAAAGACATTGGGCGCTAAAGCTTTTGATGATGACGGCGTGCTTAAACGCGAACAATATTTTGTTGAAAATGGGCGAGTTAAAAGTTATGTGATGGGGCAATATTCAGCCAACCAACTCGGCCTTAAAACCACTGCTAATTCAGGCGGCACTAATAATGTGAATGTTACTGCTAACTTTGATGGCGGCTTAGAAGCAATGATTAAAGTCATGGGTAAAGGCTTGGTAGTAACCGAGCTCATGGGACAAGGTGTGAACGCAACAACCGGTGATTATTCACGAGGTGCATTAGGCTTTTGGGTAGAAAATGGCGAGATTCAATATCCTGTTTCTGGCCTCACTATTGCTAGTAATTTAAAAGAAATGCTGTTGGGTATTGAACACGTAGGTACAGATATCGACCAACGTAGCAATCTAAAAGTTGGATCAGTGTTGATTAACCAAATGACCATTGCAGGGAAATCATGAGTCAGTTTGATGTGGTGATTGTTGGCGGTGGCATGGTGGGTCAGGCTTTTGCTTTGAGTATGGCACAAAAAACCAATGCATCAATTGCTATTATCGAGCCAAACAATCCTAACCCAGTGCTTGATGATACTTTTCACACACGAGTTAGCGCCATCACGCCAACCTCTGAAACCTTTCTAACTAAGCTTGGTGTTTGGGATTTAATTAAGCGTAAACATGTGTTTACACAAACTAAAGTTTGGGATCAAAATTCTCATGGTAATTTAGATTTTTCTGCAGCTGATGATAACTTAACGCATTTAGGCCATATCATTGAAAATGATGCCATTCAGTCTGCCATGTTTGCAGCGTTAAGCGATACCAAGGTTGAATTCATTAATGCCAAACTCGATAGTATTGATAAAGTAGATAAGGGCTATCAGTTACAGCTTGATAATGATCAACAGTTATCTTGCGCTTTGTTAATTGGCGCTGATGGTGCACGTTCACATATTCGTGACTTAACGCAAATCGAAATTAGTGAAACTAATTATCAACAAAAAGCCATTATTTGTAATATCCGCACAGACAAAAGTTTTGAAGACACTACTTGGCAACGGTTTTTGTCTAATAGCATTATTGCACTATTACCATTGAGTGATAATGAAGCCTCAATTGTTTGGTCAGCGGAAGATCGTCTTGCTGATGAGTTGTTATCATTATCTTCACAAGATTTTGCTGACAGACTCTCAGCTGGTGTGGAATATCGATTTGGTCAGTTTGAAGTGCTTAATCAAGTCCAAGCATTTCCACTGATTGAGCGCAGCGCCAAAGATTACGTTAAAGAAAACATAGCCTTAATTGGTGATGCAGCGCACAATATTCACCCCCTTGCAGGACAGGGTGTTAACTTAGGTTTTTCAGATGTTAATGAATTATCAGATCAATTACAATCTAGTTCAAAACCGTTAGGTGATTATGGCGTATTACGTGCCTACGCCAGAGCGCGCCGACTCGATAATGAACTAATGGCAAAAACCATGACCGGTTTAAACTGGATTTATAAAGAAAATAACGAACCACTTCGTTGGTTGCGTGGTTTTGGTATGAATCTTATTAATGAAAATCCAACGCTTAAATCATTTTTTCAAAAACACGCTATCGGTAAATTGTAGTTGGTGTAATTACTGCATCTAGTGGTACATCCCAAGGTTTAGCATTAAGTTTAGTCACTTCTTGACAATCAAAAGCCAATCCAAAAAGCTTAGGGTTTTTATAATTTTTCTGTCGGTTTTTAAAACTTAAGGTGCGATCGTAAAATCCACCACCCATGCCAATGCGATTTTTGAATTGATCAAAGCCCACCAGTGGTATAAAGATAATATTTAGCTGATTAGCATTTAAAATTTGGGCAGAAATCGGTTCATCAATGCCAAACCGATTTTTTATGAAATTTTTACCAACTTTTGCAAATTTAAGACTTTCATCAATTAATATCGGCAAATATATGCTGAAACCCTTATATTTTAAGAAGTTTTGTATGTATTTTGTATCAATTTCGCCATCATTTGGTAAATAAAGGGCAATTTTTTGTCCATTTTTAAAATTTGCTATTTTTTGCACTTGAGACAATAATTGTTTGGCAAATTTTTCACGATCAGACGTAGAGATTGATCGTCTTTGGATGCGAATGGATTGCCTAAGCGTCTTCATGGTATGAATTATAACTGAAGTGCTAAAAATAAGAAGGATCCATTGTGTCGCGCTGAAAGAAACCTGAACCAAGAAGACTCAAGGCGGAAGTTCGAAGATTACCGCAGGCTTCCCACTTCAAAGTGGGCTTGCTCAATAGTAAGCTATCTCATCTCCTTATTTGTTTATTTATCGGCTCAGGGGATATAGTCAACTACAAACACAACAGACAATTATTATTATCACCGTATAAATAATTAACATTCAACTTTTTTGGTTTAATAAATTGATTTATTAGGTTATATCAGGTGTAGCATGAATATGTTTAAGTAAAATACACAGCTTCAATATTATTTAAAGGTCGTTATTTTGAGTAAAACTGATTTTTCATCACTAAATTTACATCCTGACTTATTAAAAAATTTGAGTTCGTTGGGTTACGAGTCAATGACCCCGATTCAGCAACTAAGTTTGCCATCAATTTTATTGGGCAAGGATGTCATTGGCCAAGGTAAAACTGGCTCAGGCAAAACTGCAGCGTTTGGTTTGGGTTTATTGCATAAACTCAATGTTAAATCCTTCAAAGCGCAATCGATTGTTTTGTGCCCAACGCGTGAGCTAGCTGATCAAGTTGCCAGTGAGATTCGGAAACTCGCTAGAGCCATTCATAATATTAAGGTTTTAACGCTTTGTGGTGGTGCGCCATTTGGTCCGCAGATTGGCTCACTAGAGCACGGCGTGCATATTGTTGTCGGTACACCAGGGCGCATTGAAGAGCATCTACGTAAAGGCACACTAACGCTTGATCACATAGATACATTGGTATTGGACGAGGCTGATCGTATGCTTGATATGGGTTTTCAAGATGCTATTGATCAGATTATTGCAAAGATTCCTTCTAAACGCCAAACCTTATTATTTAGTGCAACATTCCCTGATGAAATCGCCAGTATTGCTGATCGTGTGATGAGCCAGCCACTCATGGTGAATGCGCCATCAACCCATGAAGAAACCACCATTAAGCAATACTTTCATAAGGCCAATAGCGCTGATGATCGTATGACTGCCTTAAGGTTATTATTAGCCAAACATAAGCCAGATTCTGCCTTGGTATTTTGTAACACTAAAATTGATACGCAAGATGTGGCTGATGAGCTGATTTATTATGGTTTTTATGCGCTTGCCATTCATGGTGATCTTGATCAACGAGAGCGTGATCAAGCCTTGATTCGTTTTTCTAATAAAAGTGTGTCGGTTTTAGTGGCGACTGATGTTGCGGCTAGAGGCTTAGATATTGATGCACTCGATATGGTGATTAATTTTAACATTGCACATGATCCAGAGGTACATGTGCATCGAATTGGTCGTACTGGTAGAGCAGGACGTAGCGGTATTGCCTGTACTTTGTATGGCGATCGTGAAACACATAAAATTAACGCTTTAGAACTTGGTGTTGATGCCGAACAATTTGCCGATCCACTGCCGAGTGACAGCTACTTAGATAAGCCCATCAGAAAGCCTGTAATGACCACACTCAAAATTGATGGTGGTAAAAAGCAGAAACTTCGTCCTGGTGATATTGTGGGTGGGCTCACAGGCAAGGGGGGGATACCGGGTGATAAAATCGGTAAGATTATTGTTGCTAGTAATTGGTCTTATGTGGCGGTGAGTTCAGAGCTAGTGAAAATTGCACTCAAGAAAATTAGTAATGATAAGCTTAAAGGCAGATCATTCAGAGTGAGGATTCTTTCTTAACTTGAAGCTTCATCTTCAATAGGTTCAATACTAAAATCTTCCCAGTTGTCCGTGTCGTAAGTAATGTAGAAACCACGTAGCATTTGTGAGGCCAGTACTTTCATTTGATCGGGCAGTTGCCAAACACGATTACATTCATATCCCGTAATTTCCATAAAATTATTCGCGCGAATAACGTCTTTTTTACTGACTTCTAAATTAGTAAAAGTGGTGATCACTTCACTGACAAACTCAGGTTTGGCTAAATTATAATAACCCATTTTTTCGTATTTTCTAACCATTCCAATACAGGTTTGTATGTGTTCTGTTACCTTGTCAATATCGTAATACCCTTGGGTAATGGAAACAAGATCATCACCCTCAACAACGGCGAAGGTGATTTCAGGAAAGGCGGTAATTTTTTCTATACTCATGTTGAAAATATTTGTATCAATGTGATTATTTTAATCGATAGTGAAGTGTATTTATACTTATAAAACTCATTGGTATTTGCCATAAAATAAAACCATGAATCAAAACTACTCAAAATTTGGTGAAAAATTCACCTGCTATTCTGGCATTACTCAGTTGATGGATGATTTAGGCAAAGCGAACCATAGCGATGATGAAAATATCATTATGCTCGGTGGCGGTAATCCAGCACTGATACCTGAGGCACATGATATTTTTGTGAGTGAGCTTCAGACATTGATTGATAATAACGAAGTTGATCAAATGTTAGGGTATTACGACGGCCCGCAAGGCTCAGAGGTGTTTATTGAAGCTTTGGTTAAAATGCTGAATGATCATTATGATTGGATTTTAGATGAAGGCAATATTGCCATTACCAATGGCTCGCAAAGCAGCTTCTTTTCATTGTTTAATCTATTTGCTGGCGAGATGCCAGATGACAGTAAAAAGAAAGTATTACTACCGATTGCACCTGAATATATTGGCTATGCCGACCAAGGTTTGTCAGCGAATATGTTTATATCGGTTAAACCTAAAATTCAAGACCTTGACAATCAACAATTTAAATATCAGATTGATTTTGATCAACTAGAACAAACGCTTAAGCGGGAAGATATTGGTGTTATTTGTATCTCTCGCCCCACCAATCCAACCGGCAACGTGATTACTGATGACGAGCTTGCAAAGCTAGACAGCATCGCCCAAGCCAACAATATCCCACTCATTGTTGATAATGCTTATGGTCAGCCATTTCCAGGTGTTATTTATACTAACGTATCCCTAAGTTGGAATGCCAATATGATTTTATGTATGTCGTTGTCCAAACTTGGCTTGCCAGGGCTTAGAACCGGTATTGTGATTGCCAATCATGATACTGTTGAGGCCATTAGTAGGATGAATGGAATTTTGGTGTTAGCACCCAATAGTGTTGGCCCATCACTACTCACACGAATGATTAAAGATAAGGCATTAATCCCACTTGCTAACGATGTGATTAAGCCATATTACCAAGCTAAGGCCAATATTGCCGTTAAGTTATTCAATGAAGTATTTGGCAATAGTAATGCTAAATTGCACAAACTCGAAGGTGCATTTTTTATGTGGCTTTGGCTTCCAGACTTGAAAATTACTTCGGAAGAACTGTATCATAAACTCAAAGCCAAAGGTATTTACATTATTCCCGGGCACAACTTCTTTATTGGTATGGATGATGCTTGGCCACACCAACATCAATGCATTCGTATTAACTACGCTAAGGATGAAATGACATTAATGAAAGGCCTTAAGGCGATTCATCAAGAAGCTTTTTAATGCTTGGAGTGACGCATGCCGGTAAATATCGTAGCAATATCTGAGATATTTAAAACCTTTTATTAATAGGCTTTACAGAGGTTTATGTTTTAATTTTGCTATATATATTAGAATATTATTGAATTCTAATATATAGCGTATAATGAACTCCGTCAGAGCAACTAAGTCTGAACATAAAACACAACAATAATGATGGTGTTGTATTAAATAACTAATCGAGGAGATTAACATGAAAAAAACTATCACTAAAATATTAACGGTATCAATCCTATCTGCCACTATGTTCGGCTCTATTGTTTCTGCAGAATTACCTGCAGGCTTTCCACCGATGACTCAAGAACAAAAGGATGCGTTTGGAAGCATGATGAGTCAAATGTCTCCACAGGAAACTGAGTTGATGCAAAAAATGATGAAGAGCGTTACCACTAAGCAAAAAAGAGTTAATGCTTGAGATGATGAAGACTATGAAAGTTGAGCAGATGAAGGATATGCAAAAAATGATGTCGAAGTTAACAAAAGATCAAATGGTAATTATGAGAAACATGATGGTTAGTGTTACACCAGACCAACTGAAAGCGATGCAATCTATGACAATAGAGCATTTAGACATGATGCAGAATATGACCACTGCTCAAATGAAAGAAATGATGAAATAGACCACAAATCTAATCATTCAAGAGTCGACCATTATATTTAATGGTCGACTCTTTTTTTTGTCGCACCATAAAAAAAACTGTTAAAGCACTGTCATGAAAATCAAAAAATTATAGGCGGTAATTTTTATTCAGATTGAGGCATAAGACAAAAGAGAATTAGGAGTTTGTTATTTATAAACGACTGATATAGACTTGGATTATAATAAAAATATGGAGCGCAAAGTCTATCCTTGGGGTATAAAAAGCATCCCTAATAATTTAGTGTTTGAAGTGACGCATGCCCGTCAACACCATCGCAATCCCATGCTCGTTAGCCGCTTCAATCACTTCATTATCACGCATTGAACCACCTGGCTGAATGATGGCCTTAATGCCTGCTGCTGCTGCTGCGTCAATGCCATCCCGGAACGGGAAGAATGCATCTGATGCCATTACTGAGCCTTCGACGACTAAGCCTTCGTCAGCAGCTTTAATACCGGCAATTTTGGCTGAATAAACACGAGACATTTGCCCCGCACCAACACCAATTGTCATTTCGTTTTTCACATAAACAATGGCATTTGATTTAACGATTTTGGCTACTTTCCAAGCGAATAATAAATCTTTAATTTGCTCAGCGGTAGGTTGGGTTTCGCTGACGCATTTGATGTCGTCTTCAGTGATAACTCCTAGATCTTTGTCTTGTACTAACAGTCCACCCGTTACTCGTTTAAAGTCTAGTGATGGTTGAGAGGTGCTAAGATCTCCACACTCTAGGACACGGACATTTTGTTTAGCTGACAGCACTTCTTTAGCATCATCGTCTACTTGTGGTGCGATGATGACTTCTACAAATTGCTTGTCAATAATGTCTTGAGCAGTATCTTTATCTAGTGGGCGATTAAAAGCGATAATGCCACCAAATGCTGAGGTTGGATCCGTTTTAAAAGCATCTAAATAAGCGTTATGAATGTTATCTCTTACGGCAACACCACAAGGGTTGGCGTGCTTAACAATTACGCAAGCAGGCTCATCAAAACTACGTACACATTCAAGTGCAGCATCAGCATCAGCCATATTGTTATATGACATTTCTTTACCTTGGAACTGTATCGCTGAGGCAACACAAGATTCAGAAATGTTGTTTTCAACATAAAATGCAGCATTTTGATGTGGATTTTCGCCATAACGCATTGACTGTACTTTATTAAACTGTAAATTTATGGTGTTAGAAAAACCATCCTCGCCTTTACCTAGGTAGTTGGCAATAGCACCATCATACTGCGCTGTATGCTCAAAAGTTTTAAGCGCTAGCTTAGTACGAGTTTCAAGTGTGGTATCACCATTTGCATTGATTTCATCAATGACTATTTGATAATCAGATGCATCTACCACTACTGTGACGAATGCGTGATTTTTAGCACTTGATCTAAGCATTGCAGGGCCACCAATATCGATATTTTCAATCGCATCTTCCAAGGTGCAATCAGGGTTGGCAATAGTCGTTTGAAAAGGGTAAAGATTAACCACGACTAAATCAATTGGGCTGATGTCGTTCTCGGCCATTTCTTCTTCATCAAGACCGCGGCGAGCCAAAATACCGCCATGAATTTTTGGATTTAAAGTTTTAATACGACCTGCCATCATCTCAGGGAAGCCAGTGTAGTCTGATACTTCGATCACGGGGATATTGTTATCAGCTAGCAGCTTGGCTGTGCCGCCCGTTGAAAGAATCTCAATGTTATTTATCGCCAATGCTTGGGCAAGTTCGATAATACCAGTTTTATCAGAAACACTGATTAGAGCTCGTTGTATAGCCATTTTATTCCTTTGAAAGAAGTATGATAATTACAAAAGGTAATTATAAAGTTTTACAGTTTGTAAAGTTCGATTTTTTTCTTTAAAGTGCCACGATTTATACCTAAGATTCTTGCAGCTTCGCTTTGGTTTTGTTTAACCCTATCTAAAACAAACTTGATGGTAACAGATTCAGTTTCATGTAGGACCATTTTAAATACGCCAGAAGTTTTCTCACCATTGAGTTGCTCAAAGTAGAGATCAAGTTTTGTATTGATACAAGTTGGTAAATCAGTATTCACGAATTTAAAAATTCCTCAAGTAATTGGTATTGAAGTTTGTGATCAGTGATTTTATTCACTTTTTTCCAGAAGGATTGACCACTTTCTTTATCAAGGTAGGTAGCATACCAAAAAATATGCTTTCTGGACAACTGAGTGCCTAATTTTTTGCCATAAAATTGATGAATTTGGCTAATGTGATCCAAAATCGTTTGTTTTTTGATATTGAGTGGGATGTCAGCTGCTTTTTGGCCAGTTTTTAGGTGGTGATCAATCTCATGAATAATCCAAGGATTACCTTGGGTTGCTCTACCCACCATAACGCCATCAGCTGATGTGTAATCAAGTACTTGTCGGGCTTTTTCAGCTGAAGTGATATCACCATTGGCAATCACAGGAATACTGACTTGTAATTTAACTTCTTTGATAGTGTCATATTCTGCCATGCCGTTGTATTTATCTTCGCGAGTTCTTCCATGTACGCTTAGCATTTGGATACCAGATTCTTCGGCAATACAGGCGATGGTGGGGGCATTTTTATTGGTGACATTCCAACCTGTACGCATTTTTAAAGTCACAGGAATATCGACTGCATTGACCACTGCAGTCAAAATATCTTTAACTAAAGATTCGTCTTGCATGAGGGCAGAACCTGCGGCTTTATTACAAACTTTTTTGGCAGGGCAGCCCATATTAATATCAATAATATTAGCGCCAAAAGCCAGTGCCTGCTGTGCAGAATAGGACAGTTCATCAGCTTCAGAGCCAGCAATTTGAATGCTAATAGGGGCTGGTTCGCCAGTGAAGTCAAGACGGTGTTTAGATTTTCTGGTATTGAGTAAGTGGTGTTGAATAACCACCATTTCAGAGGTGGTGAGTGCTGCACCTTGTGCGCGACAGATAGTTCTAAAAGGCTTGTCACTAGTGCCTGCCATAGGTGCGAGCAATACCTGGGACTTTAGAGCATAATCACCAATTTGAATTGACACAATTTAGAATTTGGTGGCTTTTTTGGTTTTTTCTAGTAAGCGCTTTTGTTTGAGCTTAGACAAATGATCAATAAACAAAATACCATTTAAATGATCAATTTCATGCTGAATACACACACCCAAAAGCTCCTCTGCTTCTAGTTCAAAGGTTTCGCCTTGTTCATTCAGTGCACGCACTTTAATATGGTTGGCACGTTTGACACATTGGTAGTAATCTGGCACTGAAAGACAACCTTCTTCCCAGTCGATTTCACCATCTTTTTCGATAATTTCTGGGTTGATTAAACACAAAGTCTGACTTTTATCTTCCGAGGTATCAATCACAATAATGCGCTGATGATGATCTACTTGTGTGGCGGCAAGACCAATACCTGGTGCGTCATACATGGTTTCAAACATGTCTTTGACTAATGTTTTGATCGTATCATCCACTAACACAACCGTTTTGGCTACGGTGCGTAAGCGTGAGTCGGGGTAGTGAAGAATGGATAAGATCATAGTGATATTATAGTGTCTTTTGCTTTATTAGAAGTTTGAGGATAATCTTCATTGTAATGCAGACCACGACTTTCTTTTCTTAAAATGGCAGATTTAACAATCAATTGAGCAGTAGTAACTAGATTTCTCAGCTCGATTAAGTCACTTGAAATCAGATAAAGACGATAGTACTCATCTACTTCATTTTGAATTTGCGCAAGACGCATTTGTGCAGAATCTAGGCGTTTGTTGCTACGTACGATGCCAACAAAGTTCCACATGATGCGTCTGACTTCATCCCATAGATGAGCCACCATCACTTTTTCTTTAGATATGCTTACTCTAGATGCATCCCAATCATCAAAGATTAGGTGTTGTGATGCTAAAGTTTGTTGATTAATATGGTTGGCACAGGCTTTGGCAAATACAATACATTCTAATAGTGAATTACTGGCCATACGGTTAGCACCGTGTACGCCAACATGGGCAACCTCGCCAACGGCATATAGATTGTTAATATTACTGTACGCGTTGATGTCTGTTTGAATGCCGCCACATGTGTAATGAGCAGCTGGCACGACTGGAATTGGATCTTGTGAAATATCAATACCAAAGGAAGCGCATTTATCATTGATAGTTGGGAAGTGTGACATGATCCAATCTTTATCTTTAAAGGAGATGTCTAAATATACACAGTCAAAACCATGGGTTTTCATTTCTGTATCAATAGCTCTGGCGACAATATCACGTGGCGCAAGTCCGCCGCGTTCATCGTATTTATGCATGAATGCTGCACCTGTTGGCAAAATGAGTTTAGCACCTTCACCACGTAATGCTTCAGATATCAAAAATGATTTAGCATGTGGATGGTAAAGACAAGTGGGGTGGAATTGGGTGAATTCCATATTCGCAATATGACAACCACCCCGATAAGCCATGGCGATACCATCACCAGTTGAAGTATCCGGATTAGAGGTGTAAAGATAAACCTTTGAAGCGCCACCAGTAGCAATAATGGTCTTGTGGGCGATAAAGCTTTCAATTTCATTGTTTGATTTATTTAGAATGTAGGCGCCAAAACAATGCTGATTTTGTGCGAGTAAATCAATGGCAATAAAATTTTCAAACAAGCTGATATTTTTTTTCGCTTTGGCGCTATTGAGTAAATTAGTTTGAATAGATTGTCCAGTATTATCTGCAACATGGGCAACACGCCGATTACTATGACCGCCCTCAGTGGTTAAGTGGTATTGACCTTGTTGTTGAGTAAAAACAACCCCAGCTTGCTCTAAAGACTCGATAGCGGATGGTGCTTGTTCAACCATAAAACGCACAGCTGTTTCATTGCCCAAATCTACACCGGTTGACAAAGTATCAGTAATGTGTGATTCGAAATTATCTTGATTATCTAGTACTGCTGATATACCGCCTTGTGCATAGTACGAGCTACCTTCTAGGATTTTGTCTTTAGCAATCAGAGCAATGGACAGATTGTCAGATAACTGTAGAGCACTCATCAGCCCTGCACTGCCAGTGCCAATAATAAGAACATCAAAGTGGTGTTGTGTTGACATTGTTAAATAGTGTTGCTAATTTATCTAGATTTTTGGCTTGACCATTAAGATAAGTTTTGGCAATAGGGTCAGATTAGCCAATAATGCACTCATCATTGCGATAGCAGTAAACACACCAAAATAAATACTTGGAATAAAGTTAGATAAAACTAAAATCAGAAAACCTAACGTGACTGTAATTGAGGTATAAAACATTGCTAAACCAATTGAACTATGTGAACGATACATGGTTGCCAGATAGTCTTGATCTTTTTGAAATTCAGCCTTAAAACGGTGAATATAATGGATGGCATTGTCAACACCAATGCCAATCGCAATCGCAGAAATAGTGATAGTCATTAGGTCTAGTGGGATACCAAGTGCACCCATAATGCCTAAAATAAACAGTGATGGTAAGGTGTTTGGAATGAGTGCTAAGATTGATAAGCTAACTGATTTAAAAATAAACAAGAACATGATAAAGATCATGCCAAAAACCACAGCAATGGTTTTGATTTGCGAATCAAATAAGCTTTGCAGCATATTGTTATAGAGTACCAACATACCAGTAAGGTGGAAGCTATCGGGTCTGAAACCCATGTCGTTAGTAATATAGTGTTGTATCTTGCGAATCAGCTCATCACGTTTGAGATCTTTGTTGGTTTCACGAATACGAATCACCATACGTAATTGACCACTATCTTCTGATAAATAGGGATTTAATACGTGTGCTCTGGCACTATCTGGGATTTGACCTTTGACAACGTTTAGAAAAAACCCATTTAGCACTTTTCCATCGTTCGCCTGGGTTAATAATTGCATCAGTGTGTCGATAGACAAAACTTTTCCTGTTTCATCTAAACTGTCTAAATATTCATGAATTTTATGTATCTCCATGCGTAAATCTTCGTCATACCAATAATCTTCAGCCATGTCATCAAAGATGATTTCCAAAGGAATAGTGCCGCCAAGCTCTTTATCAATTAAAGTCAATCCTTGGTAGATTTCAGTGCTTTCTTTAAAATAATCAATAAAGCGATTTTCTACACTGAGTTTGCTAATACCAACACTTGAAGCGCCAATAAGTAACACCAATACAATTAGTAAGTGGTTGCCATACCGCTCTGTGAATTTAGCTAATCTATGGGTGACGCCTAGCTCAGTTTTAAAATGTTGTACCTTAGCTTTTGGTAATAACATCATAATAATTGGGAAAGCCAAAAATGACAAAACTAAAGCTAGGGTTACACCAATTGACATCATCCAGCCAAAATCAATCACAGGCTTGATGCCACTAATGAGTAATGAGCCAAAAGCAGCAATGGTGGTAAGTGTGGTGAACAAACATGGTTTAAACATTTGTTCTAAAGTATTTTTAATCAATTCTCGGTATTCTAAACCTGGTTTGAGCTGTGCTAATTCTCGATAACGCACTACCAGATGAATGGTGACTGAAAGCGTCATAACCAACAGTAACGAGAAGAAATTGCTTGATATGACAGTCACTTTCCAGTCTAAATATGCCAAGATACCTGTCATCATTAAAGCGGCAGTAATGCTAATTGTAATTGGCATAACTACCCAGCGAATCCCTTTAAAAATGAATGCTAGAATAATGGTCATTAACCCTATAACTGCCAAACTAAAGACAATCAGATCATTCCTAATATAATTCACAATATCAGTGGTAATCATAGGTAGACCGCCTAGGAATAGACTGGCTTTATCTCGGTATTGATCAAGCACATGACGAATGTCGGCAATAGTTTTAGCTTGTAAATCACTTTTAGTGCTCGAATTTCTTAATACTTGCTTCTCAATGATTTTTAATTTGTTGAGCTCGTCTTTTGAAAGTTGATCGTAAGCTCTTTTAAGGCGCATTTCATCACGTTTTTGGCGGAGTTGTGCAAACCTTGCGTTGCTCTTGAGTGAGATTAAAATAGCAGTTGTATTGCCATCTTTGCTGACTAAATTGTTTGCATACAAAGGTGATGTTTTAAACTCGTTACTCGCTAACGCTAGATCAGCATTACCATTTTCAATGGTCACACTGACGCTAGCCAAATCAACCAGTTTGAGTGGTGGTGATTGGAATAGTGGTACATCCAAAATAGTGGTGACTGATCTAATCTGATCAATACCTTGTAAATCTGTTTTTAGACGCTTTAAATGCGTTAATTGTTTAGGATCTAACAACTGATCCTCAACTTGGTAGCTAATGACTAGATAATCGTCAGAGCCATAATTTTTTTTAATACTTTCGTAGTAACGTAAGTTGTTGTCACCTTCTAATACTAAAGAGTCTGAAGAAGCATCGAGCTGGAAATCAGGAATTTGTGCAATGAAAAAACCAGCAATAATTAATAATAGTACAAGACTATCGCCAGATTTTTTTAAAACAAAATTATAGAAATGCTTCATATAATTTTTTTAGAATTCAAAGCTCTTGGTAGTTTCTAGGCCTTGCATGGCATCTAAATGGGTTTCAAATAAGGATTTAGTTTCCCATTTGTGCTCACTAATACGGGTAATGAGTTTTGCATGCATGGCATTGCCTTGTCCTTCTACTACAAAGATACGCCCGCCAACATTTAACAAATGAAAGAAGCGACCGGTAATCTTTGGCACCGATGTGCTAATAACTACAACATCATAGAAGTTAGTAGATCGTTGCCATCCTTTTGAAGCATCACCTACTTCGAGTTGAGCATTGCTAATATTAAGGGCGGTTAGTTTTTCTTGAGCCGTATTACTAAGCACTTCGTCGATCTCAATACTGGTGATCGATTTACATAATTTTGAAATCACCGCCGTGAGGTAGCCACTACCAGTGCCCACTTCTAATACAGTCTCGTCTTTTTTAATGTTGAGTGCATCTAATAAGCGGCCTTCAATTTTAGGGCTAAGCATTTTTGCTTTACTGTTGAGAGGGATTTCAATATCAGCAAAGGCTAAATTTTTGTATTTTTCAGGTACAAAATTTTCTCTTGGTGTGTTTCTAAGTGCATTATTAGCAATATAGTTTAAGCCACCCCATGGTCTAATTTGTTGATCAATTGCGTTATTTCTTGCTTGTGTAGTATCCATGTTGTATTCCTATTTCTTTTTTGGTGGTAATAAATCAATAATGGTGCCTTCCGCCATTTCAGTGGCAAAAGCGATTGTTTCAGAAAGGGTTGGGTGTGCGTGAATGGTGAGTGCAATGTCGCTCATATCACAACCCATTTCAATCGCGAGTGTTGCTTCTGCGATTAATTCACCAGCATTGGTGCCACAAATACCCATACCCAGTATGCGGCCTGTTTTGGCTTCAAATAAAGCTTTAGACATGCCTTCGCTACGGCCAATACTTAGGCTTCGACCCGAGGCAGACCAAGGGAATACGCCTTTTTCATAGGCGATACCTTGTTCTTTAAGTTCTCTTTCGGTTTTACCTGTCCAAGCGACTTCAGGGTCAGTATAGGCAACCGAAGGAATAGTGATTGCATCAAAGCCAGATTTGTGCCCGCAGATAACTTCAGCGGCTACTTTGGCCTCATGTACTGCTTTGTGTGCCAACATCGGTTGACCAACAATATCACCAATCGCAAAGATGTGATTAATATTGGTACGCATTTGTTTGTCTGTTGGGATAAAACCCCATTCGTTTACATTAACACCGGCTTTATCAGCATCAACTAATTGCCCATTTGGTGAACGACCAATTGAAACCAATACTTTATCAAAGGTGTCTGTTTCTGGTGCTTTTTTACCTTCAAAGTTAACTTTAATGCCAGCATTAGTTGCTTCCATTTTGGTTACTTTAGTATTAAGGTAAATGTCTTTATATTGTTTTTTAATACGTCTGGCTAATGGATTAACCACATCTTTATCTGCACTAGCAATTAACTGATCAGCTAATTCAACCACCGTGATTTCACTACCGAGTGCATTGTATATAGTGGCCATTTCTAGGCCGATAATACCACCACCAACAATCAATAAGCGCTCAGGTATATTGTCTAATTCAAGTGCATCAGTAGAGTCCATTACTCGTGGATCATCAAAAGGGAAGGCTGGAATTTTAGTAACGCGTGAACCGGCTGCAATAACGCAATGTTCAAATTCAATAATCTCATCTGAGTCATCGATGGCGATCTGGTTGGCTGAAATAAATTTACCATAACCCGTAACCACTTGTACTTTTCTAGCTTTAGCTAGAGCCTGAATACCGCCAGTTAGTTTACTAACAATATTTTCTTTGTTAGTACGTACACCATCAAGATCAATTGTAGTTTCACCAAAAGTAATACCAAGGTGTGAAGCTTCTGCGGCTTCATTAATCACTTCTGCAGTATGAAGTAGTGCTTTTGAAGGAATACAACCTACGTTTAAACATACACCGCCTAAATTCTCATAGCGCTCGATCAGCACCACTTCCTTGCCTAAATCAGCCGCACGAAAGGCAGCAGTGTACCCTCCAGGGCCGGAACCAATAACAACAACTTGCGTTTTAATCATAAAAGGATCTCTCTAATATCTTTCAAAATTGAATTCAAATCTGACATGAAGTGACCACCTTGTGCGCCATCAATGACACGATGATCATAGGATAAAGCCAGTGGTAGCATTAACGTTGGTACAAAGTTTTTGCCATCCCAAATTGGTTTGGTTTGTGAGCGTGACACACCCAAAATTGCTACTTCTGGCGCATTTACAATTGGGGTGAATTGCGTACCACCAATACCACCTAAACTTGAAATGGTAAATCCAGCACCCTGCATATCACCAGGTTTAAGTTTGCCATCACGAGCCTTGGCAGAAGTTTCAGCTAGTTCGGTAGCCAAGTCACCGAGTGATTTTTGGTCAACATCGTGAATCACCGGAACTACCAAACCATTTGGTGTATCCATGGCAATGCCCAAATTAAAGTATTTTTTAATGATTAGATTTTCACCTGATTCATCTAAGGCAGAATTAAAGCGCGGGTGTTGTTTTAAGGCTTGAATCACAGCCTTCATAATAAAGACCAGCGGCGTTAATTTTACTCCTTTTGCTTTTTGCTCTTGTCTGAAGGTTTCCATTTGATCAATATTAACTTCATCAAATTGAGTGACATGTGGAATATTGAGCCAACAAGCGCTTAGATGCTTGCCTGAAAGTTTGTTGATTCTTGAAAGTGGTTGAAGTTCGGTTTCGCCAAATTTAGAAAAATCAATGACTGGTACTTTAGGAATCGCACTACCTGTAGCGCCGGAAGTGATGATTTGTTTAACGTAACCTTTAAGATCTGTGTCTATAACACGACCTTTTTGTCCGGTGCCAGTGACTTTGGATAAATCAACGCCTAATTCTCTAGCCAGTTTTCGAATTGAAGGTGAAGCATGAGAATCTCCTACCGGCAAATTGGAAATAGTTTCATTGGTGTTTGCTGTTGGTACAGGTGCTACTACTACAGCTAGTTTGTTAGGCTCTTCTTTTACAACTGTCTCAGTTCGAGTCGTGCCACTACTTTGTATTTCGAGAATTAAATCACCTAAGTTTAGTTTGTCGCCCAAACTAATATTGATACTGCTGACCGTACCCGAAACTGGTGTTGGAATCTCCATTGAAGCCTTATCACTCTCAAGGGTGATAATCGAATCTTCTTCGATAAGTGTGTCGCCAACCGATACTAAAATTTCAATCACTTCAACTTCATCAAAATCACCAATATCAGGCACCACTACAGACACTATTTTTGTGCTTATTTCTTCTGCCGGTTCACTAGATTCTTCTTCATTAGTTGTACTTTCTTCAGACTCTTGAGTGATTTCTATGCTGATTAGTGAATCACCTTGTTTAATTTTGTCACCAATATTGATATTAATTTGTGTGACTGTACCCGCAGACGGTGAGGGGATTTCCATTGAAGCCTTATCACTTTCTAGAGTTATTATGCTGTCATCTGCAGCTATTATGTCGCCAACAGATACTAAAATCTCAATAACTTCAACTTCGTCAAAATCACCAATATCGGGAAGTTCAATGTTTTTAATGCTTGACATGGTCAGTATATTAATGCAATTTTAAAGATGATAATTATCGCAAAAATAGTTGATAAAAGGGGATAAATGTTAAAATGTTTTGCATAATCAGACTGTATGATAAAAAGCTAAAAATTCATACGATTATTTAAGGTATTAAAATTTATGAAAGTTGCATTGTCAATTCAAGGTTTGAAAAAAACTTACACTAACCAGTTAGAAGCACTGAAAGGTATTAATCTGCAAGTTGAACAAGGAGATTTTTTTGCACTTTTGGGTAGTAATGGTGCAGGAAAAACCACGGCTATTGGTATTATTTGTGGTTTACTTAATAAGACCGCGGGCGATATTCAAGTTTTGGGTCTTAATCAAAATACTCATGGAAATGAAATTAAACGTCTGATTGGGTTGATGCCACAAGAGTTTAACTTTAATCCCTTTGAACCAATTGAAGAAATCCTAATCAATCAAGCAGGTTATCACGGCATTAGTCGTTCAGCTTCTAGAGTGCAAGCCGAAGTATTATTAAAAAGAATGCAATTGTGGGATAAGCGTTTTGATATGGCAAAGTCACTATCAGGCGGTATGAAACGTCGTTTAATGTTAGCTAGAGCACTGGTTCACCAGCCGAAAATTTTAATTTTAGATGAGCCTACAGCAGGTGTTGATGTTGAGATTCGTCGTTCTATGTGGGCGTATTTTAAAGAGCTGAATCGCGAGGGTATGACTATTATTCTAACTACGCACTATTTAGAAGAAGCGGAGTCTTTGTGCCGAAATATTGCTATTTTGAACGAAGGCGAGGTGGTTGAGAAAACCAGTATGAAAAAACTACTCTCTAAAGTGGCGCATCAGATCATTATTTTAGAAAGTGCAAGCGTCTTGCCTGAACACATTAAAGGAAACGGATTCGAATGCGAAAGACTAGATGATTATTCTTTGCAAGTTGTACTTGGGGCTGATATTAATATTACCGATGTTTTGCAAGATTTATCAAAACAAGGCGTTAGTGTTGATCATGTGCGTAGCGCACAAAATCGTTTAGAAACTTTATTCTTGCGTTTAACTAAAAAGAATAAACAGGAGTATTAGTATGTGGATTGCTTATAAAACCATTGTCATTAAGGAAGTGTTAAGATTTTCCCGTATTTGGGTGCAAACTATTTTTCCACCGATTATCACTACTTCGCTTTATTTGCTAATTTTTGGTGGCTTGATGGGTGAACGCATTGGGCAAATGCAAGGGATTGACTACTTGCAATACATTATTCCAGGCATTATTCTAATGACAGTTATTACCAATTCATACGCTAATACAGTGTCTTCATTTTTCTTGGCAAAATTTAATCACAGTATTGAAGAAATTTTGGTTTCTCCTGTACCATATTGGGTGATTTTATTGGGTTATATTTCTGGTGGTGTGGTGCGTGGTTTTATTGTTGGTTTATGTGTATTCATCGCAGTTTCATTTTTTGTTGAGTTTACGGTTGATAGTATTTTTATAACATTTATGACGTTTTTATTAACCGCTATCTTGTTTTCATTGGCAGGGTTTATTAATGCTATATTCGCCCAGTCTTTTGATGATATATCGATTGTACCCACCTTTATTTTGATGCCAATGACTTATCTTGGCGGTATGTTTTATAGCATTGATATCCTGCCACAGTTTTGGCAAGATGTGAGCAAATTTAATCCGATTTACTATATGGTTGACAGCTTTAGATTGGGCTTTTTAGGAGTAAGTACTTCTGATTTCTGGACATCGATGAGTGTGTTGTTATTGATGATCGTTGTATTAACAGTGGCGTCCTTTTATTTACTGAAAAAAGGTGTTAATATTAAGACTTAATCGACCCTTCTTCGCCCGAAAATATTCTTTGAATATTGCTTCTGTGGGTGAAGAAAATCCAGATACAAATCAAACCAATCACGTAAGTAGCGTTAAGATTGTCAGTGATTAAATAAAAATAAACAGGGGTTAATAAAGTCGCAATAAGTGCTGAAAGTGAAGATATTTTTAATACTTTGGCAACAAACAGCCAAGTCACTGCAAAACTCAATCCGACTAAATAATTAAGTACTAGCAAGGCGCCAATAAACGTTGCCACACCTTTACCGCCTTTAAAACCAAAAAAGATCGGATAAACATGACCTAAGAATGCCGCTATAGCAATAAGCGTTAGCTCAAATAATTCCAAACCTAAAAATTGTGCGATAAGCACAAGGATAGCACCTTTCAAACCATCAGCGAGAAGTACAACAGCTGCCACTTTCTTGCCGCCAATACGTAATACATTGGTAGCACCTGGATTGTTAGATCCTTGTGTTCTAGGATCGGGTAAGTTTAGAATTTTGCAAACGATGATTGCCGCTGAAATAGATCCAATGAGATAAGCGCAAATAATGAGTGTTGGTAACATATAATTTCAACTTTGAATTTTTAACTTTTAATTTAAGCATGGATATAGTATTTATACAAGGTTTAAAGATTGACACAGTGATTGGTATTTACGATTGGGAGAGAGAAATTCGCCAAGAAATTGTGCTGGATTTAGAAATGTCTGCCGATATTAAATCCGCAAGTGAAACTGATCATATTGACCAAACTTTGGATTATAAGGCTGTGTCAAAGCGATTGATTGATTTTGTTAAGACCAGTGAATTTCAGTTAGTAGAAACATTGGCTGAGAAAATTACCGAGATTATCCTGAATGAATTTGGCGTTGAAAAGGTCAAGCTTACCTTGAATAAAGGTGAGGCAGTCACTGGTGCGCAAGGTGTTGGCGTAATTATTGAAAGATCAAGTAATGGCTAATATTCATATTAACATTGGTTCTAATCAAAATCGTCGAAAGAATATTTCTACCGCAATTCAGGCGTTAAAGTCTATCTTTTCGCATATTAAGACTTCATCGATTTACCAAAGTCCGGCTGAAGGATTTGAAGGCGATGATTTTTATAATGTGGGCGTCAATGCAAGCACCGATTTGTCTATTAAAGAAACGGCTGAAGTATTGCGTAATATTGAGCAAAATCAAGGTAGAGATCGCACTCAGCCAAAGTTCTCTTCTAGAAAGATTGATTTGGACTTGGTGATATATGATGATGTGATTGATCAGGAGGTTAATTTACCTAGAGATGATATTCTCAAATACGCCTTTGTTTTAGCGCCACTAACAGAATTAAATGCTGAGTTGATTCACCCTGTTGAACTTCAGTCTTATCAAACACTTTGGCAAGGGTTCCAATCAAGCAATGAATATGAATTAACGCAGTATAATGTCAATCAAATCCTTGAATAATTGTGAGAAATACATGAAAAAAATACACGTTTTTTTAATTGCTTGTTTTGTGTCTATCTATACCAATATTGTATTCGCTAATTTTGTTGCAGATGAAGATTATTTGGTGTTAGAAAAACCCGTTAAAACTGTGACAGGCGATAAGGTGGAAGTTCGAGAGTTATTTTGGTACTACTGTTCACATTGTTTTAATGTTGAGCCATTGGTTGAAAATTGGTTGAAAAAAATGCCCAGTTCGGCTAATTTTGTTCGCCAACCTGCGGTATTTTCCGCACGCTGGAAGAATGGCGCGATTTTTTATTACGTGTTAGAACAATTAGGCGAGGTGGATAGATTGCACGGCGCTTTATTCAATGCGATTCATTTGCATCAAACACCGTTCTTAGATCAAGAGGATTTTGTTGATTGGTTAGTTGATCGTGGCGTTAATGAAAAGCGTGCTAATGATGTATTTAAGTCATTTTCAGTGCGCATTAAGGTGAACAAATCTAAAATTAATACGGTTAAGTATAAAATTAGTGGCGTACCAACTTTTATTGTGAATGGAAAATATTTAGTAGACACTAAGCATGCTGGAACTGAAAAACGGTTATTTGAAATAGTAGATTACTTAATTCAAAAAGAATCTCAGTAACTCAGCGTGTTAGACTCTGTTTTAGTTTTATCCGGGCTTGATCCTTGTGGTGGAGCGGGTATCAGCGCTGATATTGAAACTATTAATCAGTTTGGCGTAACTCCATTACCAATTGTTACGACACTCACAGTACAAAATACCCAATCGGTTAAATCTACACAAACTGTGGATATAGAGCTTATTACTGAACAATTTAACCATCTTAAAGAAGACATCGATTTTTCAGTGATTAAGATTGGCTTGCTGTCGTCTCAAATACAGGTTGAAACTATTGCATCCCTTATTCAGAATTGTGACCATACTACGGTAGTACTTGATCCAATCATTAGTGCTAGCACCGAACAACGATTGTTGAACGAAGTTGCGCTCAAAACACTAAAGGAAAAATTATTACCATTGGTGCAAGTGTTAACCCCTAATGTGGCTGAACTTCAAGCATTGTCATCCATCAATGATGAACAACAAGCGATTGAATCTCTACCTTGTGAATGGGTGCTACTCACCACAACAGACACATCGAAGGGCAAGATAGAGCATCGTCTGTATCATCATGCTCAATGTGTAGAGCGTTTTACTTACGTCAAATTGCCTGGTGATTACCATGGCTCTGGCTGCACGTTATCAAGTGCTATCAGTGCATTATTGGCATCAGGTATTGATGTCAATATTGCTTGTAAACGCGCATTAGACTACACTTACCAAAGCCTATTAAATGCAAAGAGTATAGGTAAAATGCAATATCATCCTAATCGAGAATTACCCAAATAATGAGTTTTATTAACAATTGGCTACGCTCTGACATTCAAGCAATTAATGCTTATCATGTGCCTGCGTCTGATGACATGGTTAAGCTCGATGCAATGGAATCGCCATTTCCTTTACCAAATGAATTGATTAGCCGGTATTTGGCTTTCCTGGCCGATGCTGATCTTAATCGATACCCTAACCCTGGCGCTGACGAATTACAGCAGACACTGCGTGAATTAATGAATATTCCAGCCGATTTTGGCGTGTTGTTAGGCAATGGTTCTGATGAACTAATACAGCTCTTGGCGTTGGCTTGTGAAACGGGCGATACTATTTTGAGTATTGAGCCGAGTTTTGTCATGTATGGCATGATTGCAAAGTTCACACGCTTAAATTACCAAGGTGTAAATTTGGATGATAATTTTGAGATTGATTTATCGGCTACGTTATCAGCCATAGAAACACACAAGCCTAAGCTTATTTTTATTGCTTATCCGAATAACCCAACTGGCAATGCATTTGATCGTGGCGCTATTGAGACAATCATCACTTCAACTGAGGCAATGGTAGTACTGGATGAGGCTTATTACGCCTATGCAGATGATAGCTTCTTGATGGATATTGCTAAGTATCCAAATCTAGTTCTGCTTAGAACAGTTTCTAAAATTGGTTTTGCTGGCTTGCGTTTGGGTTTGTTGATTGGTGCTAAAAATACAGTGACCGAACTAGATAAACTAAGATTACCTTACAACATCAACACCTTAACCCAAGTGAGTGCCAATTTCTTATTACAAGAAAAAGACGAAATTGATAAAAATGCACAGGCAATCCTTGCTGAGCGTTCTAATTTATCGACAGCACTGAGCGCCATTGATGGCTTGAGTGTTTACCCTTCTCAGGCGAACTTCATTTTGTTTAAGGCACCTGGTGCTAACGCATTGTTTGAGGCATTAAAGACCCAAGGTGTATTAATTAAGGACTTAAGTAGTGCACCAAATTTAACTAATTGTTTGCGTGTTACTGTCGGCAGTGCTGAAGAAAACGCATTGTTTATTAGCATTGTTGAAGCTTATTATGATTAATCGCCAAGACTTAGCAAGCTATTGTGGTGATTACCTAAGTGTAGATCAGTTTAAGGATTATTGTCCTAACGGTTTACAGATTGAAGGCTGTGAAGAAATTACTAACATCATCTCTGGCGTTAGTGCTAATCTAGATTTGATTGAACGCGCGATTGACGAAAAGGCGGATGCTTTGTTTGTTCATCATGGTTTTTTTTGGAAAAATGAAGACGCTAAAATTACCGGTATAAAGCGCAATCGAATTGCACAATTGCTTGCCAATAATATTAATTTGTTTGCCTACCATTTGCCGCTTGATGCACACACTGAAGTGGGTAACAATATTGAATTAGCAAAAAAGCTTGGCATTCATAATCCAACGCCAATTGGTGATACGCTGGTGTGGCAGGGTGAAATCAACACGACGTTAGTAGATTTTTCACAAACGGTTGATCAGGCTCTAGATAGGGCGCCATTGGTATTTGGCGATGACAACAAACAACTTAAACGTATTGCTTGGTGTACGGGTGGGGCGCAAAGCTATATCGATCATGGTATTGCATTAAATGCCGATATCTTTTTAACTGGCGAAGTGTCTGAGCAAATTCCAGCGATTGCCAAAGAAAACGACATTGCTTTTATTTCAGCAGGGCATCATGCAACCGAGCGTTATGGTGTACAAGCTTTATGCCAGCATTTGAGCGATAAATTTGATCTTAAGCATCAATTTATCGACATTGACAATCAAGTATAATACCTGAGTTTTATAATTTTCAAATTTTACACTTATGAGCAAGACATATAACGTTGCCGTTGTTGGCGCAACAGGTGCTGTGGGCGAAACTATCCTTTCGATTCTAGAACAGCGTAATTTTCCAATTAATAATTTATATCCATTAGCGAGTGCTAACTCTGCGGGTAAGAAAGTACTTTGCCAAGGCAAAAGCTGGACAGTGCAAGACTTAGATAAATTTGACTTCTCTCAAGCACAGATTGGTCTATTCTCAGCAGGTGGTAACATTTCTGAAAAATACGCACCAATTGCGGCAGAGGCCGGCTGTGTCGTGATTGATAATACGGCGCATTTCCGCCGCGATGAGGATATTCCTTTGGTAGTGCCAGAAGTTAATCCGCACGCAATTGCAGGCTATACGCAACGCAATATTATCGCCAATCCTAATTGTTCAACTATTCAAATGCTAGTGGCACTTAAACCAATTTATGATGCAGTAGGTATTGAGCGTATTAATGTAGCCACTTATCAAGCGGTATCAGGTTCTGGTAAGATCGGAAGAGCACACGTCTGAACTCCAGTCACAAGCCTATCTCGTATGCCGTCTTCTGCTTGAAAAAAAAAACAACAACAAACAACAACAAAAACACAAAACAACGAACCATGAACCACGCAAACACAAACACACGCAAACCACCTTGC
>CALCCK010000017.1 GCA_937899995.1 uncultured Gammaproteobacteria bacterium | reverse complement strand
ACTTAAAACAACTCCTGCTAATATTGATGAGTTTTTAACTCAAACGTTGGATAATGGTGATTCATTAGAGAAATCCAGGGAAAACATTGTAGCTAAAGTTGGTGAAAACGTGGCCATTAGGCGCGTAAATGTACTAAATTTTAATAAGTATGTTAATGTAGTAGGCGGTCAACTACCAACTATAATAACGCTCTAAAAAATATATGACTAAAGATTAAAAATGATTGAAAATAAGTCAGAATCTCAAGTAATACAACCCACTATTCTTTCCTACGTGAAGGATGTTCCTAATCTATTGTCACTTTTAGGGCTGGCCTGTACAGTATTAGCTATTTATTTTAGTATTTTAGAAAATTATTACGCAGCTATGATTGGCATGATTTGGGCTGTTGCATTTGACTGGGCAGATGGATTAGTTGCACGAAGAATGAAAGGAAGAACCAGTGAACAAGGTTTTTTTGGGGGTCAGCTTGATTCATTAATAGATATTGTAAACTATGGAGTATCTCCAGCTATTCTTCTTTTAAGTTATGGAAAATTTGAGCCTTTGTTCTTATTCGGGGCGTTTATTATCATTTCTGCCAGCGCTCTTCGATTGAGTTATTTCAATACTTATGGTCTTTCTGGTGGATCGAAATACACAGGTCTGGCTCTTGATAGCAATAATATAGTGCTTGTTTTTATATTTTTATTTGAAGGAATTTTTACTGGAGAAGTATTTTTAATTATTCTATATATTAGTATTTTAGGACTTGCAGCTTTAAATGTTTCGCAAATCAAAACACCAAAGCTTTCTGGCAAGCCTATCAATATTTTTATCCTCTCTTTTTATACACTCAGTATTACAGTTATCTACAGTTGGAAACTCATATAAAAACAAACACTAATTTAAAATTAACAATCAAAATAAGGAATAATCTCAATGGTAGTATATACAGTAGGAACATTTGATTTATTACATGTGGGGCATCTTGCCTTATTGGAACATTGCGCATCATTAGGTGATACTGTTGCTGTTGGCATTGCCTCTGATGAGGTTGTCAAACTATATAAGCCTAATACGCCTATTATTCCGCTCGAGCAACGTATTGAGATGCTACAAGCACTTCGTTGTGTGGATATCGTAATCCCGTATCATGAATTAGATTACCTTACTATTTGTCAACAAGTTAAAGCAGATATTTTTGTTATTGGGGAAGACTGGGGTAGAAAGCCTCATAATCAGGATGTGGAAGAATACTTTCATTCACAAGGAAAAAAAGTTGTACAAATTCAATATCATCCCCGGACTTCGTCCACTCAAATAAAGAAAAATGTAATCGCTCAAAATGAATAGTATAGGATAGGCGGCGATAGATTTAGATTAGAATCAAAATCCACTTTCATATAAAAAGGATAGTTAATTAAGTTGTTAAGTCCATTATCTACGCTTAATACAATATCTCTTACTCAAGCCATGCTGAAGAGCGATAAGCAAGTTTGAATGATTTCGGGAACACATCATCTGACATTAGTCAGACCTATGGTTGCTTGACTTAAGTTGGTCAATCCTAATACTTGTGGTAGTTTGATGATGGTTCTGTTTTCCATAACTAAATAACGGAACATTCCGCCGATGGGTTAGGCTTTGGAAAATCTAATCTGAATGGAACATAAACTGCTTTAGGTTATACCAATTAGTCTGGCTCAACCTTAGACCTGTCATAATAAACATGCCTCACAGTTCTATCGCTGTCCTTACTCACACCCTCCATAGGGGTCTCTACATTATTCCTAGGGTTGACATAGTCAGTGTCAACAGTAGCTAACTTAACTCCTTTCATTGGTGGTCTGTTAGTTAGGTGTACCCTGTTACCAAAAGTATCAGTACCAAGGTCTTGGTTCATAGGTTTCTCAAACATTACGTGCTTCACTCCTTATTCTTATAAAACTAAGTTTATTTTACACCGCATAATTACCCTGTACATCCTATTAAGTAGTAATACACATACAAATAATTTTGTTATTAGTTAGAATCACGCTTATGAAAAATCTGAACAACTTAAAAAAAGAACAATTACTACCAATCCTAACAAAGAGTTTGGACATTGTATCTACAGAGTGCGCCCCTGTTGGTATGAGTAGAACGAGCTATTATAAATATTACAACGAGGATAAAGACTTCAAAGCCCTTGTTTATGATATTAGTGATGTCACTATAGACTTTGCTGAGAGCAAGTTATAGATTACTAATGCTCGTGACTTCGCCAGTCTCGGAATAGTAAGTTATTTTTGACTCCTTGCCATTAACATACTCAATATCAATTTGAACCTAGTATAAACCCAGAGGACAATTAAATCCAAATTTCGTTGGTGTGTGAGGGAGGTTATATTACTTCCAAAGGTCGTAGTTAAGTGTTCTCCTTCCTGAACAATAAGGACAGCCAGTGCCATGAGAGGTTCTGGTGTTTAGTGACCTTTTGTAGCTATGACCTTTGGAACACAACCACCATATCTTATTTCCACTTCCATACGAAAAGTTTTCTGGCTTTAATGGATAGTTCTTATCATAATCCCAATCCTTGCTGAGTAAAGGGTGTGTAATTAGAAGAGATTTTTCAGGAAATGGTGATGGGAAATAACTTCTATAAACTTTAAATAACTCATCATTAACAAAGGATGATTTAACAAGGTAAGTGTTAATTTTCTCCTTGGTGGTGTTATCTACAAATGGGTGAATCTTTTTAAGTATCTCGTCCAAATCCGCTTTCTCTAATGAGCGAATAATATTAACAACCACATCATTTCCAGATAATGATTTAAGAGGGTGTTGTCTAACTCTTATAAGGTTAATCTCTTGAGATAGTAAAAACTTATTCTTCTTTAAATCGCTATCCTCTTTATCGCTATGCCAGTACTTGCCATCATACTCAATACCCACATTAAATTTTGGCAGGAAAATATCAACCTCAACACCATCAATTTTATAACGACTATTTACTTCGTTAAAAAACCATTTCAACTCAGCAAGGATTCTTATTTCAGGCTCAGAGGACTGATTAGAGCATTGAGGACATTTACTCTTATCGAGCGTTCTATGTTTTACAACTGACTCATGACTATGACCTTTGGGGCAAAGCCACCAGACCTTCTTGCTACTTTGAGAAGTAACCTGATTAGTAGTTAGCTCACCATTTTTAGTTGGATGCTATTCTTTAGCAATTTCAGGAAATAAATGAAGTAAGTTGTTGTCTTCACCTACTCTTCTTCCTGAACAATAGGGACACCCGGTCTTCCTGCTTGTTCTGCTATTGGGCATTGAGTCAAAACTATGCCCCTTAGAACACAACCACCAGACTTTCTTTTTGCTTCCATGAGTAATATCTTCAGGAGTCAGGTCTCCATTCATAGTTGGATGCCATTCCTTAACTAAGTGTGGGTAGGAGGTTAGTTTCATACTAAAGATTATATTTCAATTAGAGCCTAGTCAGAGTCCAAACCCCATCTCATGTGTGAGGGAGAGTTTATTACTACTTAGCCAAGAGCAATGAGCCTCCCTGTATCTTCGGAGTCTGTGTAAATATGCGAAAGTATTGATTATTTAGATACTATAATTTATCTGTTTACTTGCTAATAAAGAACTTAATATGTTTTACTATCACCTGTGTTACAGTTATAAACATCTACAGCTTATACCTTAACATCTCTATATAAACATTACCAGTCTAGTCAACCTCAGCTCATTGAAATTACCAGTATGTCTTGATTCTAAGTACTCTGACTAAAAATATTTTCTGCAAGCATAAAATCTTCTTGGGTGTCAATTTCAGTCCATTTCAGTCCTGAAATATCTAATGCATGAAAAGGGACATCTTTTTCAATGAGTCTTTCATAAGCTGCTTCATAATATTCCTGATGGTATTGATCATCTTTCATCATTAGCTCCAGCTCATTAAATAAAGTACGCGCTGTTTCACCGCTGATCTTTTCAATACCTATTGATTCACCAATTGCATCTACAGGATTAACTGTTTTACTGGCTTTAACCACTCTATTATCATCTTTAATAATGACTTTTATCTCTTCTGCATCAAGATTAATATTTTTGTCGATACATAGACAATTATCATATTCAGAAGCAATAAGGTTTATTAGTATATTAATATCAAAAACAACATCGGCATCAAATTTAATAAAGGTTGAATCCTGAACAAAGTCTTTGGTTAACATTAAAGAATAACCAGTATTCGTTACTTCATATTTTTCATTCGTTATAAATTGGACGATTAAATCAGGAAATTGTGTTTTCACATAATCTTTTATCTGATCCTGTAAGTAGCCCAAGACAAAGACAACTTCATTAATTCCACACGCCTGAATATGTGACAACATCATTTCAAGAATGGTTTTACCATTTATTTTTAACAGACTTTTAGGGCAGTTATCTGTTAATGGTCTGATTCTTGAGCCTACACCAGCGGCTAAAATAATTGCTTTAATTTTTAGATCCTCATGAAAATAAATCACACTTGTCACTAATTATTGTAGTGACTGCATCCACACCAAATTCTTTACTTGTTGATAATGATTACCACATTACTTTTTATTTGAACACTTCTTTGCCAGCCACGCATAAGCCCTAAATAAAGCTGACTTAATGCAAACACCCAAAGCATGGGCGTGAGTACATCAAGTACAAGTGCGAGTGATAGCATGAAAATGAAAACCCCTTCATTAAATAAAAGTATTTTTCGCTGCTCGGCTATAAACCACTTCAGGTTTGCTGAAAAACCAAATTTAAGACCTGCAGTATCTTCTTTTTTTGTCATCGATTCTTTTTTGGAAAGCACTTCAAAGTATTGACTGTCCTGTGACATTTTGGTGTAAATCATCAAATACTTTAAATAGCCACGAAGCGAGTAGAAGGCAATGCCAATTAGCGTCAAAAATATCGGTAGAACATTATGAGACTGGTTGTAAGCTGCATAACCTATTGCACCAAACCAGAGTATCACCTGTATTTGGTCGGTTAGCTTATCGTAATAACCACCTAATTGTGAGGTGGTGTTTCGATACCGCGCCATCTGCCCATCCATGCAATCAAAAACATGGCTTAAATGTATCAAAACTGCGGCAATAATAAAGTTCTGAGCGCCACCCAAAATAATAAACAGAGCTGAAACAATAGCGGTAAGAAAAGAAATAAGAGTGATTTTGTTGGGCGTTAACCATTTAATATCGACAACGAAATAATTAAGTGCAATAGCTAGAGGTGCTGTGACAAAAGAAGACCACCATTCATCATCTTTTGTTTTCGTCGCCCATAAGCATGTCAGTTTTTCATTCATAATGTTGCTTTGGATATCAGAATATTGGTACTAATTTTTTCAATTTCAGGAGTGGGTTTTTGGATTTGACTGCTGATTCCAACAACACTTAACGTCCTAACCAGTTCAATAATAGGTAGTATTTCTCCAGTCGGCTTAAAACTATCCAATACCTTCTTCAGTGAATCCAAAAAATATTGGATATCAGTAAAAGACAAGTCACCTATATTTCCAACCTGAAAAGCACGATTCTTAAAGCAACCCTTTCCCTCGTAGATAATAATAGATTTTTCGCGCAATTTCTGACGCAAAACACCGACATCGATATACGATGGAGTATAAACAGTGGTTAATATCGAGCACATATCTTTCTGATTAATTACAAACTTAAGCCCTAGACTCAGCATGCCTTGTCTTAACTTATTGGCTTTATCTCTCAGATTAGCATAGCGATTTTGAATACCTTCGTTGAGTATATTGGATAGCGCTTGATTTAGAGCATAGAATGAGTGCACCGCTGGTGTATTAGGTGTCTGAGAAAAAGTTTTTATAAAGTCATAAAATTTATACAAATTTAGATACATAGATTTAATGGGAAGATTCTTTAATTTCTCAAACTCTTGAGTTTCACCAACTACAAAAGATAATCCAGGATAAGAGCCAATTGCCTTTGAACTCGAACTTGAACAAAATGTAATGTTGCATTTTTCCAGATCAATTACTTCTGCGCCTGCACTGCTTACACAGTCGACAATAAATATCGCACCATGTGATTTTGCAAGTTTTCCGATTTTTTCCAAAGGATTTAACATGCCAGAACTGGTTTCATGGTGAACCATGGCAATGATATCAATCTTCTGTATCTGCAAAAAATCTTTAATTTTTTTCAGGCTTAGTTCTTCTCCCCAGTTAAATTCCAGTAAAAAAGTATTTTCATTATGAATCTTAGATATGTTGTGTAGTCTTTCGCCAAATTCGCCATTAGACAGAATAAGAATATTCTTCCCAGCAACAACTGAAGACAACATTGATTCATTGGCGGCAGTTCCAGAGCCGGTAATGACTACCGCTCGATAATCCGCTCTATTCTTTATCTCGAAGAGTGTGAGTAATTTATTTTCAATACTTTGTAACAAATATTCAAAATCGATTTCACGATGACAAATTTCTTGTTTACAAATAGCCTCTCTTACATTCTGAACTACATTGACTGGACCGGGTGTAAATAATAAATGTTGCTTCACTCTTTTATACTCCTTATAATTTTAAGTCTCCGATTCTTACTAATGCGTCAGCCACTTTTTTAAATAAATAAATCGTCATCAGAAAACTCTCCACTATTCTTCTAGGATATTGGATAATAACTTAATGATTTGCATTTAAACGAACATATCAAAAGCCTACAGTCGGCTCGTGATAAATCAGAAACTTCACAGATAGATGCAACTTTAGAGTTGTTTATTTTGGTCTTGTGATCAATTTATATAAAAACCAAGTTGTAATTATACCATATTTAGGAACTGGATTCTGATTGCGTCTTTGGAAAACTAACTAGAATATGGGGCTGGTTTAATGAGCATTCAACTGATGGAGTTGAACCTATCAGTGTAATAAAAATCCTTAACAACCTTGCTAGAAACGATTACTTTTGTGACGCTATGGTAGAAGTCGGATGGTTAGTAATAAATAAAAAAACAATCAAAATTCCTCACTTTGACAGACATAACAGCAAGGGTGCAAGTTAAAGGCGTTAAAAAATCCAAAAGCGTACCCGTGGCGTACCCTGAATAAATATTGAATTTAATGAAAAGGCTTAAAGCCTTATAGAATATGGTGGTTATAGGTGGACTTGAACCACCGACCCCAGCATTATGAATGCTGTGCTCTAACCAGCTGAGCTACATAACCAAAAGAGCGTGTATTATCGGGATATTTGGCAATAATGTCAATAGCTAGCTTACAAATATTGTTACTATTCAATTTGCACAGTTGATAAAATCAATAGCCATGACAGCCCTTAAAATTGCACTCACTGGTGGTATTGCTTGCGGCAAGTCGAGCGTTAGCCAAATTTTTAAAAAATTGGGCATGCTTGTTATTGACCTTGATGTGATTGCACGAGAAGTCGTAATGCCTAATACTAAAGGCTTAGGTGAATTGGTATCAAACTTTGGGAACACCATTCTTAACTCAGATAAAAGTCTTAATCGAGAAGCTTTGCGCCAGCAATTGTTTGACAATCCGGACAATCAAAAATTAATTGAAGAAATTTTGCATCCTAAAATATTGGAAAAAATGCAAATGGACATCGAAAAACTCAATGCTCATCTGGTTGTCGTTGAAGTGCCATTACTAGTCGAGCAAAACCTATCACCTTTGTTCGATCGCGCCATTGTGGTGGATTGTAACGAAAAAAATCAACTAAAAAGACTGATAAGGCGTAAGAATATGGACAAAATTCTTGCTCAAAAGATGATTTCAGCACAAGCTAGCCGAGAACAACGCTTAGCTTTAGTTAAAAAATTACCAACCGATATTTTAGAAAATAATTCGGAAATTTTTGAAATAGAGCAAAAAGTACAAGATTTAGCAAAAAAATTACTTGATTTGTAAGCGCTTTACCACATTACCGCCAATCAAATGCTCGGTGATAATTTCATCGATATCATCTTCATCAATATATTGATACCAAACATTATCGGGATATACAACGGCCACTGGCCCATGCTCACATCGACCTAAACAGCGCGATTCACTGACACCAATTTTACCTTCACCCAGAATACCATCGTTGCGACACTTATCTTTAGCATAACGATACATATCACCAGCGCCTAATTGTGAACAACAGGCTTTACCCTCATCACGCACGTTATTGCAAAAAAAGATATGCTGTGTGTAATAACTCATAATTCAATCGCCCTTTGATAGCAATGTTTTTTATCAATACCGGTGATTTTAGCAGCCAACTTAGCGGCTTTTGAGGTGCCCATTTCACTCAGCAATATCGGTAATATTTTATCTAATTGCGCCTCGCCAATCACTTTGTTATTTTTATCAATGCCTGAAATTAGAATGACGAATTCACCTTTTTGGTGGGCATCATCCGCTTGCAAATAATCAATCAAATTAGGTAAGATATCTGTTTTGATGGTTTCAAACGATTTGGTAATTTCTTTGGCTAAGCAAACCACTCGCTCATCACCCAACACAGACTGACAATCAAGCAGACTGGCTAAAATGCGTTTGGGCGATTCATAAAATATTGCCGTTTCATCTAGATGCGCACTGTCTTGTATCGCCTTGAGTCGCGCAGTCTGTTTGGCTGGTAGAAATCCGAAAAAACTAAAGCGATCACTGGCAATACCGGCAACGGATAAAGCGCTAATAATAGCACTTGGTCCAGGGATTGGCACCACATCAGCACCTGCTTTTTTAGCCTCGCTTACCAACACATAGCCCGGATCACTAATCAATGGTGTGCCAGCATCACTAATCAGTGCCATGTTTTTACCGCTGAGTAGTTCGTTAATAACAGTGGCTGTTTTCTGGGTTTCATTGTGCTCATGAAACGCACGCATTGGCGTGGCAATGTCGTAATAATCAAGCAGTCGTTTACTATGACGGGTGTCTTCTGCCAAAATTACATCAACAGTTTTTAGTATTTCAATCGCCCTAAAGGTGATATCATCTAAATTTCCGATCGGTGTAGCAACAATATATAACGACATAAATCCATGTTTAGCTTCAAACGACAAACCGGCAACCAAGCAGAAAACCTAGCGCTGATCTATTTGCAAGAAAATGACTTGCAACTAATCGAACAAAACTATTTAACCAAGTGTGGTGAAATAAACATTATTATGCTTGATAAATCAGAACAAACACTAGTTTTTGTTGAAGTTCGTTATCGTCAAAATGATCAATTTATCTCAGCCACTGATACGGTTGATCGCTCTACAAACAAAGTAAACTGATTCGTACTGCACAGCACTATCTTCAACAGCATTCAAAGTATCAAGAATTTATCTGTCGGTTTGATGTTGTCGATGTCGAATCTGATTTAAAATATCCTAAAATCAATTGGATTAAAGACGCGTTCTCGCTTTAGGAAATCACATGAAAAAATTGGCCTTACTTGCATTACTAATTGTTCATTCTGTATTACTAAGTAGTTGCCTGCCTGCAATCCAAGGCATATCTAGCATTAGTTCTATTATTGCTGTTAATAATGATCGTCGCAGTGCTGGTGTTATATTAGATGACAAAACTACTTATTTAAAATTAGCCACCTGGGTGGCTAAAGACCCTAAACTTGATGATGCACATCTTAATTTTCTAATTTACAATAAGGCGGTACTTATTACTGGCGAGGCACCAAACAAAGCGCTACGTGCCTACATTAGTAAACAAGCAAAGCGTCAATCTCCAGCCATTAAGCAAGTATTTAATGAAGTGTCTGTCAGATCTAGTAGTAGCCTATTAAAAAGAGCAAGAGATTCAGCTATTACCTTGCAGGTTGAGGCAATGTTTCAGAATCAAGAAGTTTTTCATCCAACACACGTGCGTGTCATGACTGAAGCACAAACAGTTTATTTGATGGGTGCAGTTACCAAACGTGAGGCTGATAAGGCTGTCAAAATAGTGACTAAAGCCAAAGGCATTAAACAAGTAGTTAGACTGTTTGATTATTTAAAGACCAGACCAGTAGTTGAGATTATGCGCGACAAACTTCAAGTAACTGAATCGATTAAGAAGGCAAAATTAAAACAGAAAATAGCCAATCTGGAAGCAGAAAAAGCCAAAATTCAAGAAAAAATTAATCAATTAACTGGCACGACTGGAACAAGCTTCTAATTTGATATTCGCACTCGCTTAATGGGTGCGAAAGAATATCGATGTTGGTATTTGATCGCACCGAACTCTGCCAGCGCTTGAAGATGAACCTTTGTTCCATAACCCTTATGCTTGGCGAAACCATATTCTGGATACTGTTCATCTAGCGCAACCATTTGCCTATCTCGTGTCACTTTGGCAATAATCGAGGCAGCTGAAATCACCGGCTCAGTCAAATCCCCTTTGATAATTGATTGACAGTTTTCAAGCTCTGGGCAACGATTACCATCCACCAGTACTTGATCGTATTTGATATTTAAATTCTCGACAGCTCGCTTCATGGCTAGCATAGTTGCTTGTAAGATATTGATTTCATCAATCTCTTGAGGGCTTGATTCGCCAACTGCCCATTGACATTGTTGAATGATTAATGCATACAATGTCTCGCGTTTTTTCTCGCTGAGTTTTTTTGAATCAGTTAGCCCTGGTAAGTCAAAATCATTCGGCAGGATAACTGCGCCAGCTACTACAGAGCCT
The DNA here is from genome assembly GCA_937899995.1 of uncultured Gammaproteobacteria bacterium. Taxonomy (GTDB): domain Bacteria; phylum Pseudomonadota; class Gammaproteobacteria; order PS1; family Pseudothioglobaceae; genus Thioglobus_C. Next base: position 33,540 of record CALCCK010000017.1, on the reverse strand, counting down.
ACGAGTGGGCCACGGCCTGCCTCATCAACCCCGACAATAATCAAATCTATAATGCCTTAAAGCCGATGTCTGTACGATAGTACGCTGTTGGCCAGTTGATTTTTTCAAGCAATGTATAAGCATTTGTTTGCGCATCTTTAGTATCGGCACCGAGTGCCGTAGCGCAAAGCACACGACCACCACTAGTTACCACTGAACCGTTATCCATCTTGGTGCCGGCATGAAAAACTTTTGCCTCGGCATTGTCTACTGGTAAACCGATTACTTCACCCGATGGATAAGCATTAGGATAACCATTAGCCGCCAATACCACGCCCATAGCTGAGCGCTCATCCCATTCAATGGTGGCTTCATCCAGCTGACCTTTTGTGGCCAATAAACATAACTCTGCTAAGTTTGATTGAAGGCGCATCATGATTGGCTGAGTTTCTGGATCGCCAAAGCGACAGTTATATTCCAATACTTTAAAATTATTGTTTTGATCAATCATCAAGCCTGCATATAAGAAGCCCGTATACGAATTACCCTCTGCTGCCATGCCATCAACCGTTGGGCGAATCACACTGTCCATTACCGATTGGAAAATCTCATCGGTTACAATCGGTGCGGGGGAATACGCCCCCATGCCACCAGTATTAGGGCCTTTGTCACCATTATCGCGGGCCTTGTGATCTTGAGAAGTGGCCATTGGTAAGATATTTTTACCATCTACCATGACGATAAAACTTGCTTCTTCACCGACTAAAAATTCTTCAATCACCACGCGAGATCCTGCCTTGCCGAATCGATTGCCTTCAAGCATGTCGTTAATAGCATTAACGGCTTCACTTTGCGTATTGGCAATAATCACACCCTTGCCTGCGGCTAAGCCGTCGGCTTTAATAACGATTGGCGTGCCTTTTTCTTCTACGTATTTTACCGCTGGCCCTACCTCAGTAAAGACATCATAGTTAGCAGTTGGAATATTATTACGATCAAGAAAATCTTTACAAAAAGCCTTAGACCCTTCTAACTGAGATGCTGCCTGTGTTGGGCCAAAAATAGCCAAGCCTTCAGCTTGAAAACGATCAACCACGCCAATCACTAATGGTCCTTCAGGGCCAACAATGGTAAGATTAACTTGGTTATCTTTTACAAAAGCAATCAGTCCATCGATGTCTTCTGATCCGATATTAATATTAGTGAGTTTGTCTTCTAACTCAGTGCCTGCATTGCCTGGCGCAACAAACACCTCTTTAACATCATTAAATTTGGCACATTGCCAAGCCAAAGCATGCTCTCGGCCACCACTTCCTATTACTAAAATCTTCATACGTATTCTTCAATAAACTCTCTAAATTTTTTATGCGACATAATTTGCGTACCATCGCAATTAAACGACATAGAAATAGTTGAATTAAATAAATTAATCACTGCTGAACGTAAATAATAACCCTCTAAATTACGTAAGGCAGGAATGTGCTCGATGATGTATCTAAGCTCGTCTTCGTCTGTGAGTTGTTTCATGCTTTCGTTACGCGCATGGAATGCTCCTTGCCATTCTTCAGATAAATATTCAAATGCATGATCGTGCTCAAGCATATGGTAATAACGCTTAATCAACGCTTCTTTTTCATCCAGAGCAATCATACCAAAATGATTGAAAACATAATCTGGTACTAATAAATCTTCGGCCAAATGTACTTCAACATTAAACGGATCAAATACCGATGAAGTCTTAATCTCACCGTTATTAAGCCCAATCACAATACGATAAATACCAGTAGACAGTAATAAAAATAAGATGACTTCTAACAATTTATCAATATTTTCATCTACTAAATTCAGAGTACGTTTACGATTATAAACGCTATCTCGCAAGCTACTATCACCCTTAACGCTGCGCATTAGGTTATCGTCAAAATAATAACCAACTAATGCGTTTTTTTTACTCTTTCCAGTATTCATGAACTAGATTATAGTCAATTCTTAAATGAATAATCGCTTGGGTTTAATGCCCCCATCTTCATTTGGCTCGCCAATGCCTAAAAACTGCTTGTGGCGATCAAACAACTTAATTATCTCAAATGGATGAGGTGTATCGAAGACAATTGATCTGCCATATTTAATGTCAATCGTTTGTTGCTCGTCAAGGTAGGCGCTATCAAAATTTGGCAACATATCTTGTGTGGCAAATATCTTTTCATCTAGTTTTTGATAATCATCAGTGGCTAGTTTCTCCAAGTCTGAAAATTTAATCGTCTGAGTAATATCAATGTGCGCAAAACCTGTGCGTCGAAGCTCAATCACGTGCGCACCACAACCCAGCTTGTTGCCAATATCTTCGATCAAAGTACGAATATAAGTACCCTTAGAGCAAGATACTTCCAAACTCACAACCCCCTGTTCGTAACCCAAATAATCAATACGACGAATGGTGACTGGGCGTGGTGGCCTATCAATCTCAATACCTTGTCTAGCTAACTTGTATAGAGGCTGCCCGTCTTTTTTTAATGCCGAGTACATCGGTGGTATCTGTTCAATATCTCCAACAAACTGATTAACAGCCATGTGAATTTCTTCATCAATCAAATGTTCAAAAGGTTGGATTTTGATTATCTCGCCTTCAGCATCACCCGTATCAGTAATTTGGCCAAATTGCCCGCGTACAAAATAACGTTTGTCGTCATCGAGTAAAAATCCTGCCACCTTGGTTGCTTGGCCTAAGCAGATCGGTAGAATACCACTGGCCAATGGATCTAGGGCACCTGTATGACCTGCCTTTTTAGCGAAGAATAATCGTTTGACTTTTTGCAGGGCGGCATTTGAGCTTAGACCAGTGTCTTTATCAAGCAAGACAATGCCATTAACCTCTCTGCCTTTTGGGTTGCGCCTAGACACTTGGCAATGCGTTAAAGTTTAGACAACAAATCTTCGATTCTAGCACCGGCATTCGGTGCAGGATCAAAGATAAACTTTAATGCTGGTGTATGACGCAGATCTAGTTTTTTTGACAAGCGCGAACGGAAAAAACCACTGGCTTTGTTTAATAAAACCTCAACCGTTGCTTGATCGGATTCTGGTACAGTATAAAACACCTTGGCGCTACTAAGATCACGACTGGACAAGACATCGGTCACACTTACTGATTGGAGTCTCGGATCTTTGGTTTCGTTTTTTAAGAGTATCACTAACTCACGACGAATTAGCTCATTAACACGTTCAACTCGGTAGGAAGGTTGCTCTGCCATTAACTAAAGGATGTTTTTATAAACTACGTTCGGTTTCAATGCGCTCAAATACTTCGATCTGGTCGCCTGGTTGAACGTCGTTATAACCCGCTACACCGATACCACATTCGGTACCTGATTTAACTTCCTTAACATCATCCTTGAAACGTCTTAAAGATTCTAGTTCGCCTTCAAAAATAACCACACTGTCACGCAGTACACGAATTGGTAAATCTTTTCTAACCACGCCTTCTTCAACCATACAGCCAGCAATATCGCCCAATTTCTGTGATCTAAATACGTCTTTCACATTAGCAATACCAATAATATTTTCACTCAATGCAGGACTTAATAAGCCACTCATGATGGCTTTCACGTCATCAATTAAATTATAAATAATTGAGTAGTATTCAATGCGTACACCTTCATTGTCAGCTGTTCTGCGTGCCACTGCATCGGCACGCACATTAAAACCAAGTACCAATGCACCTGATGTTGATGCTAGGTTAATGTCAGTATTGTTAATACCACCCACACCACTAGACACCACTTTAACACGCACTTCATCGGTTGATAATTCTTCTAAGGCTTCTACTAATGCCTGTGCTGATCCTCGCACATCGGACTTCAATAATACATTAACTGTAGAAACATCACCTTCTTCCATCTTCTGTAAGAAGTTCTCCATTTTTGAAGCTTGTTGTTTTTGCAACTCAGCTTCACGATCACGTGCTTTTCTAAAGTTAGCCACTTCACGAGCCTTACGCTCAGACTCTACCACTAATACTTCATCACCAGCATTTGGTACGCCTGATAAACCTAGCACTTCAACCGGTGTCGATGGGCCTGCTTCTTTCAATACCTTGCCTTGATCGTTAACAATTTGTTTAACTTTTCCATACTCCAAACCAGCAATCATAATATCGCCTTTTTTCAAGGTGCCTGATTGTATTAAGATAGTTGTTACCTTGCCACGGCCTTTTTCAAGTCGCGCCTCTAGTACAGTGCCCTGTGCTGGACCTTTGACTGCTGCTGAAAATTCTAAGACCTCAGCCGTTAATGTAATGGCGTCTAATAAGGCGTCAATACCTTCACCTGTGTGAGCTGACACTGGTACCATCATTACATCGCCGCCCCAGTCTTCAGAAATCACATCATGAGTTGAAAGTACTTGTTTGATCTTATCAAGGTCTACACCTTCTTTGTCAATCTTATTGATTGCTACAATTATTGGTACATCGGCAGTTTGCGCATGTTTGATTGATTCAATTGTTTGTGGCATTACACCGTCATCAGCGGCTACTACTAAAATAACAATATCGGTTGAATTTGCGCCACGAGCGCGCATTTTTGAAAACGCTGCGTGTCCTGGTGTATCAATAAAAGTAATGGCACCATCATTAGTTTGAACTTGATAAGCGCCAATATGCTGGGTAATTCCACCTGCTTCGCTATCAGCCACTTTGGCTTGACGAATATAATCTAATAATGAGGTTTTACCGTGATCAACATGGCCCATAATGGTTACCACTGGTGGTCTTAAGCTTTCATCGCCGGTTGGTTTTGATTGTTCAATCAACGTGTCTTCAATGGTTTCTTCCTTGCTGGCAACACCCTTATGGCCCATCTCTTCAACCACTAGTAATGCGGTATCTTGGTCGATTACATCATTCAATGTCACCATCACACCCATACCCATCAGTACTTTAAGTACTTCTCCAGCCTTGGTTGTCATTTTTTGTGCCAGGTCTATGACTTTAATATTGTCAGGTACAGCCACTTCATGAATCACTTTTTCGACTGGCTTTTGGAAGCCATGCTGTGCTTGTTCTTCTTGAATTTTTTGACTTAAACGTGTTCTGTCTTTTTTCTTCAGTTTGCGGTTTGGATTATGTCTAGCCACATGCAGTTGTCGACGCCCATTGTTACTTGGAACTCTGTGTAAACGTTTTGGTTTTTTGTCTTCGGCAGGGGTTATGGTTTTATTAACAACTTCGTCTTTCGTTTTTTGTTTGGCGACCTTTTGCTGTTCTTTTTGCGCTTGTACTTGATCTTTTTGCAAACGCGTCATTTCTTGACGCTTAGCATCTTGTGCTAATAATTTTTCATCTGCATCACGGCCTGCATCTAGCGCAGCTTGTGCTTTAAGCGTAGCCTCATTATCAACAGAGTCAACCTCTTGGGCTGCTTCTTTTTTAACACGCTTTTTCTTAACCCGAACTTTAACACCAGTAGTATTTACGCTTGATTTGGTGCTAGGCTTGTGTGAAACCGACATACTGGACTTGTTGGTTGAGCGTTTAGACAAACTACCCATCAAAATTTTTCGTTCCTCAGCTGAGATTTCAGAATCTACGGTCTTACCATCAACGCCTGCATTAGCTAGAATCGTAATGACCTCGTCTGTAGTCTTTTTCAGTAATTTAGATAACGTTTGAACTGTGTGTGCCATAATGCTTGCCTATTATTTATTATTTGTTTTTAATTAAGTTTTATTTGTCTTTACTTAATTAATCAAACCATCCTTCGTTTTCTCTTGCGGTCATAATAACAGCCGATGCCACTTCAGTGTCCATATCTTGAATGTCTAATAATTCATCGATTGACAATTCTGCTAAGTCATCTACCGTTGCAATATCTGATTCAATTAGTGCTTGCGCCAAGTCTTCACTAACACCTTCAACACTCATCAACACTTCAGAAGATTCTGCATCACTTAATGCCTGCACTAACTGTGCATCAGAAGCACGCTCTTGTAATTCTTCAACCATAGAAGTGTCAAACTCTTCAATACTTTCTAAACTAGATGCATCTGCATCGGCAACTTCGTCAATACTACCAAAGCCTTCGTCAATTAACACGCCGGCCACTTCAGAATCAACACCTAACTTTTCAGCTAATTTTTCACTGGTCTTTTGATTTTCTTCTGCTTGTTTGTCATCTGCCTCACTAACGGACATAACGTTAAGCTTCCAACCAGTTAAGCGTGAAGCCAATTTAATATTTTGACCACCACGACCAATTGCTAAGGCCAGTTGGTCATCTTCAACAGCAATGTCCATTGAATTTTTGTCTTCATCAACGATGATAGCACTTACCTCAGCAGGCGCCATAGCATTGATTACAAACTGTGCAGGATCCTCATCCCAAAGAATGATATCGACACGCTCGCCATTAAGCTCATTTGATACCGCTTGCACGCGTGAACCACGCATACCAATACAAGAACCAATTGGATCAAGACGTTTGTCTTTTGCTTTAACGGCTAATTTTGAACGAATACCAGGATCACGACTACCGCCCATAATCTCAATCAAACCTTCAGAAATCTCTGGTACTTCCATCTCGAATAACTCGATCATCATCTCAGGCACTGTACGGCTCAAAAAAATTTGCGCGCCACGTGGGCTTGATTTCACTTCTTTAATATAAGCTCTTAAACGATCATTCTTACGCACTGATTCATTTGGAATTAAGTCAAATTTAGAAATCATGCCATCAACACCACCCATATCAACATAGGCGTTACCTCGGTCAACACGCTTAACCGTCACCATGATCACCTCACCCACACGCTTGGTATAGTCTTCAACAATAACTTCTCTTTCAGCTTCACGTACTTTTTGAATAATGACTTGTTTTACGATTTGAGCAGCAATACGACCAAATTCTTCAGTTTCCATTGGTTCACGTACAAAGTCATCAACCGCTACACCATTCGCATCTTTGGCATGAATGTGTAATTCTGTATCAAACTCAGTACCATCATCATCAACAAAGTTTTCACCGTCATCAATTACCATCCACTGTCTAAAGGTATTAAACTCACCGGTTTTTCTGTCAATTTCAACATACGCATCAATATTGTTGCGTTTCTTTGTTGCAACTGCTAACGCCTCTTCTAAAGACTCGAGCACATCCTCTTGCGAGATGTTTTTCTCATTAGAAATCGCCTCAACCATTAAAAATAATTCTTTACCTTCCACGTCTTTCTCCTACTTAAAAGTCGGCGACTAAATTCGCCTTTTCAATTAACTCAATATCCAGCATCACTGGACCTAATTCCGTTATTAGTTCAACACTATTGTTAGCTTCACTAACACTACCGATTGCACCGTTAAATTTTCTTTGCCCGTTGATTGGTCTAACCAATCGTAATTTAATATCGTGGCCTAAAAAGCGCTGATAATGCCCAATATGAAACAATGGACGCTCTATACCTGGTGATGATACTTCTAAATTGTATTGGTCTGTGATTGGATCTTCCACATCAAAAATAGCACTAATTTGTCTCGACACTGTCTCACAGTCATCGACACCAATACCATTCTCTGAGTCAATATAAATCCTCAAAGTGCTGTGCTTGCCACTGGCAACATATTCAATCCCCACTAGCTCATAGCCCATGTCTACAATCACTGGATCGATTAATATTTCAATTTTGTCAGAAATTTTTGCCATTAACTAACTTATCATCAAATAAAACTTAATAAAAACCCCCTAAAAAGGGGGGTCGTAATCTTTGGTAGCGGGGACAGGATTTGAACCTATGACCTTCGGGTTATGAGCCCGACGAGCTACCGAACTGCTCCACCCCGCACTAAAGGCGGCAATTATACGTACTTGTGGTGACATTGTCCAGTAGTAAATTAAGTTATTTCAAAGACCTTATTAAAAACAAAATAAGATTTACCCAATGCTTGACTCAATCAATCAGCAGGTTAATTCATTTATAATACATATTATGAAGCTTGCTGTACTCATGGATGATATTGCTAATATCAATCCCAAAAAAGATTCTTCGCTGGCCATGATGCTAGAAGCAACCCGGCGTGGTTGGGAAATCTACACATTCGACACAACCGATCTGTTTGCTGAACAAGGCAAAATATTCGCCTATGCGTCAAAAACCACTGTGGTTGATCATCCAGATAATTGGTTTGAAAGGCAGTCAAATCAAACAATTGAACTGAGTGAATTTAATGTCATTTTAATGCGTAAAGATCCGCCGTTTAACATGGATTATATTTATGCCACTTACTTACTTGAACAAGCAGAAAATAATGGTGTTTTAGTTGTCAACAAACCGCAATCCCTACGCGATGCCAATGAAAAATTATTCGCCCTCAACTTTGCACACTGCATGCCATCAACATTGATTAGCACTCAAATAGATCAAATTAAATTCTTTATTACAACGGAAAAAATCGTTGTGGTTAAACCGCTTGATGGCATGGGTGGCAACGATATTTTTAAACTTACCGATGGCGATAGTAATATTGATGAGGTGCTCGATTACTTGACTCACCAAGGAACACGCCAAGTTCTTACCCAGGCGTTTTTATCCGATATTGTTAAGGGCGATAAACGCATCCTCTTAATCAACGGAAAACCCATTGATTATGCTTTGGCACGTATGCCAGCTGAAGGCAGCTTTAAAGGAAATTTAGCAGCCGGTGCAACCGGTATCGGCCAGCCTTTGAGCGATAGAGATTACTATTTATGTGAGCAAATTGGCCCTACCTTAAAAGACAAAGGTCTTATGTTCGTTGGGCTTGATGTAATTGGTGACTATATTACTGAAATCAATGTCACTAGTCCTACTTGTATTCGCGAGCTTGATGCTCAATTTAATCTCAACATTGCCGGTGTATTATTCGATGCTATTGAGCAAGAAATAAATACCGAGTAAGCACCACGCCGGCACCTGCTGCTGATAACGACAACAAAACGTTCAATAAAATATTAACACTGGCTTGTCCATAATGCCCTAAACTAATCATCTCTACCGACTCCCAAGACAAGGTCGACATCGTGGTTAAAGAGCCAGTAAGACCAATCAACAGCAATAAACGATAAGCCTCATGCAGTGCGGCTTTTTCTAAAACAATCACCACCAGCACGCCCGCTAAAAACGAACCAATAATATTCGCACTTAAGGTGCCGTAAGGAAAAGCCGGGCCAAACGTTGAGTTCATAAATTGCGTTAAGTAATAACGCATAGTTGCGCCAATTGTTGCGCCAACGCCAATCGCCAGTACGGTGGGTAAAAAAGTCATTTTTTCTGCCTCAATGTTTTAAGCTTTTCACTAATTTTAATCTCTAAACCCCGATCCGTCGGCACATAATATTGTTGTTCACCCAACGCCTCAGGAAAGTAAGTTTGGCCTTTGGCTACACCTCCCACCTCATCATGCGCATATCGATAACTTTCACCATAACCTAGGTCACTCATCAATGCGGTTGGTGCGTTACATAAATGTTTAGGCACATCCAAATCGGCGGTTGCTTTTGCCTCACTCATTGCTTGATTAAAGGCTTTATAAACTGCGTTAGATTTAGGCGCTACCGCACAATACGTGGCTGCTTGAGCAATGGCACGATTACCTTCTTTGTCGCCCAAACGCTCATACACATCCCATGCGTTAAGGGTGATTTCTAATGCTCTTGGGTCGGCATTACCAATATCTTCTGAGGCGATAGCCAGCAGTCGCCTAGCAATGGTTTTAGGGTCACAACCACCCACCAACATTCTGGCCATCCAGTAAAGCGCACCATCTGGTGAAGAGCCACGCACCGATTTGTGAAAAGCGGAAAGTTGTTGATAAAAAATATCTCCACCCTTGTCAAAGACGCTGATTTTATCTTGTAACAATTGCCCGACTGATTGCACATCTAATATAGCTAACTTAGCTAAGGCAATTTGTTCAACAATATTGATTAGGCGGCGTGCATCACCACTACTGGCATTAATAATTTGCGCACTCACTTCTTTATCGTTTAATTCAAGCTGTTCATGTGCCAGAGCTCGGTCTAGTATTTGAGACAGCTCCTGCGCACTTAAAGGATTAAGCACATATACACTCAAACGCGAGAGCAAAGCCCGATTAAGCTCAAATGATGGATTCTCAGTGGTGGCGCCAATCAGTGTAATGAGGCCTGATTCGATATGTGGTAAAAACCCGTCTTGCTGTGCTTTGTTAAATCGGTGTATTTCATCAACAAATAAAATGGTCTTTTGCCCAATATTTTGAAACTTCTTAGCGTTTTCAACCACCGCGCGTAGCTCTTTAACGCCGTCTAATACCGCACTCATTTGTGCAAAATGGCCATCAACTTGACTGGCAATAATACGCGCCAAAGTGGTTTTTCCTGTGCCTGATGGACCCCATAAGATCATTGAATGTAATTGTTGACGATCAATCGCCTGCTTAAGCGGGTGGTTGTCATTCAGCAAATGTGACTGACCAAAAAAATCATCCAGTGTTTGTGGTCTTAAGTTTTCCGCTAGGGGCTTCATGGGTTTATTTTTACCACTTTAAAATCATGTTGTTGATTCAATATCAACACAACTGACAAATTAAGTCGCTTGGCCAACTCGGTTGCTTTTTCACTGCCCATCGCCATCATTGCTGTCGCATAAGCATCAGCCATCATGGTTTGTTGATTAAGTACACTCACCGATGTTAAGTCGGTGTCGGCTGGCAAACCATTAATCGGTGTAAGAATGTGCATATAGCGCTCACCTTCCCAAACAAAATAATTACGGTAGTTGCCCGAAGTGGCAATCGCTTGATTGTTTAAAACCATAGCAATTGGCTTAGCACCATTTGGCCGTTCGATGCCAAGCATCCAATGCCGATCACCCTGTTTGCCGCTGGCAATGACTTCTCCGCCGATCTCAACGAGAAAATCTTTCACTTGGTGCTTTTTGAGTAAATGTGCTACCTGATCGACGCCAAAGCCTTTGGCGATGGCTGACAAGTTGATATGAATATCTTTGGTCTTTTTCACTTGACCATTGTTTAGTTGTAAATACCGAATAGATGATAATGGCAATAATTCACTCACTTGTATTCGACTTGGTTTTTGCACTACCTTAGCCACTCCAAAACCCCATGCATCAATCAAACGACCAATGCCAGGGTCAAAATAGCCCTGGGTTTGTTGATAAATTTTTTGTGATTGACTTAAAACAAAAAATAACTCGCTCGATACTTTAATCCATCGGTGGGTTGGTTTAAGATTGAGCAAAGAAAGCTCTGAATTTGGGTCCCAAGTTGAGAAGGTTTTATTAACTTGTTTTAACACTTGCTCAATCTGTAATTTGGAAACGTCTGAATCAATGGTTTTAACCGTATAGGTGGTGCCCATGGTCGAACCTGTGATTACCTGTGTTAGCTGATTACCACTACAAGCACTCAAGAGTAAAAAGATAGAGATTAATAAGACTCTATGCATTATATAATTTTGACATGTTACGACTTATTTTTTGCTTGTTATTAACGACATCTGCATATGCAGATGATACCACTGCGCGTAGCTTTGAATTATTCTTAGCGGATATCCGCACCAAGGCCACCAACCAGGGTATATCAGCCACTACGCTCGATCAAGCCTTTTACGGTTTAACCCCCAATCCTAAAGTAATTAAATTTGATCGATCACAAGCAGAATTTAGCCAAAACTTTTGGCGCTATCTAGGATCAAGAGTCAGCCCTTACCGGCTTAAAAATGGCAAAAAATTTCTAAAAGAACATCAAGCCATCTTTCAACATAATTATCAAAAATATGGGGTGCCGCCACACATTATTGTGGCCTTTTGGGGTTTAGAAACCAACTATGGCAACAACACAGGTAACTTAAATTTGGTTCGATCTCTAGCAACCTTAAGTTTCGATAAAAGACGTTCCGTTTTTTTTACCACGCAATTACTGGCACTACTTAAACTCATCGATGACAACAAAATCCCGTCAGATGCCCAAGGTTCATGGGCAGGTGCAATGGGTAATGTTCAATTTATGCCAACCAATGTTGCCGCTTATGGGGTTGATGCCGATGGTGATGGTGAGATTGGATTGTGGGATAACAAAGCTGATATTTTTGCCAGTGCCGCTAACTTTTTAAAAAAAATTGGCTGGCGCCGAGGCGAACGCTGGGGGCGTGAAGTCACTATTCCATCTAATTTTGATTACCAACTGGCCAAGCTCAGCACCAAAAAAACCGTGAATGAATGGCAAGCGCTTGGCGTACGTACAGCAACCGACGAAGACTTACCTAACTCTACTATGACCGCATCATTAGTGCTGCCGATGGGTTATAACGGCCCAGCTTTTTTAGCCTATCGTAATTTCCAAGCCATTTTAAGGTGGAATCATTCAATCCTCTACGCTTTGTCTGTAGGTTATTTGTCTGATCGCCTTATTGGCGCTAGCGTATTAGCTGCCAAGCCAATTACTGAGCCTTCTTTAAGTCGTGATGATATTAAACTTATCCAAACCTCGCTTAATCAACTGGGGTTTAATACTGGCGAGCCTGATGGCATCTCTGGCCCTAAGACTCGTGGTGCGGCGCGCCAATATCAGCGCAACCACAACTTACCTATTGATGGTTATGTTGGTTATCAATTGTTACAACAATTACAAATCCTGTGAGTGTTAAAACCTACCTAGGCTTTGATGTTGGCACCAAGCGTACCGGTGTTGCCATTGCCAATAGTTTAATCCTACAAGCCAGTGGTATTGAGGTGGTAACCCACCACAAAAATGGCTCAACTAACTGGGCGAGTTTTGATCAAATTATCAAAACACATCATGCAGATTTATTGATTGTCGGACTACCTTTTGACCAAGATGGGAAAGAACAAGAAATGACCTTTATTGCCAAATCATTTGCTAGAAAACTTGAAGATCGCTATAGCATCAAAACTGAGATGATTGATGAATATTTATCTTCATCTGATGCCAAAAACCAACTAAAATATAATCATAATCATCCAAACGCCAAACGTGGTGAAGTTGATAAGCGCTCAGCACAATTAATATTGCAAACATGGTTAAATGAAAAAAGATTTGATTAGCAACGATGTTCAACTTAACCCAGAGGGCAAGCTAATCCATTTATTAGGCCTTGAAGGCCTTTCCAAAAATCATTTAACTCACATTCTTGATATCGCCGACGGCCTAATTGATGATGCCGGTAATCTAAAAAAATCCAAAGCTCTTGATGACATGAGTGTGGCTAACTTATTCTTTGAGCCATCAACCCGTACTCGAAATACCTTTGAAATTGCAGCCAAGCGCACTAGTGCTAATATCATTAACGTTGACTTAGCCAACTCAGCCACCAAGAAAAACGAATCACTACTCGATACCATGCACACGCTTAAAGCTATGCAAATCGACATGTTTGTCATTCGCCACAATCAAAGTGGCTTACCACATCACGTGGCTGAAAACCTACAAGGGGTTGCTATTCTCAATGCTGGTGATGGCATTAATGCCCACCCAACTCAAGCATTGCTGGATATGCTCACCATTCGTCAGCACAAACAAAGCTTTGAGGGCTTATCGGTAGCCATTATCGGCGATATTGTCCACTCACGTGTAGCACACTCAGATATTCAAGCGCTAAAAACCTTAGGCACAAAGGATATCCGCTTGATTGCACCAATGGGTCTACAGTACGACTCTGAACGTTGTGCTTCGGTTAAATGTTTGGATGATATCCATGCCGGTTTAAAAGATTGCGATGTGATCATGGTGCTACGTCTACAAAAAGAACGCATGCTAGAAGCTGATATTCCTAATGAACAAGAATATTTCGACAGCTACGGACTAACGACTGAGCGTCTAGCACTGGCAAAATCAGATGCCATTGTTATGCACCCAGGCCCGATCAACCGTGGTGTTGAAATCGACTCTTCTATCGCTGATGGAAATCAATCCGTTATCTTACAACAAGTCACTAACGGTATCGCTGTGCGTATGGCAGTGATGGAAATCTTAGCTGGTAAATCCTAATCATGGACAACTTGATTGACTATGACGAAGTCAAAAGCGTCTTACATCACTTAAACACAGATGACACCATTGCCAGTGCACATGGCATTTTATGTGGTTTTGCCTGTATCAAACCTGACTTAGCATTGGATGATTGGTTAGGGGAAGTATTGGTAAGTATTGACCTTAACAACCATAGCGAAAAATCCGCTCACGAACAGCTTGCCCAGATCTACAACAACACCTTGTTACAACTGGGCGATGCCACACTAAACTTTCAGTTAGTCATTGCAGGCGAAGACTGCGCACTCAGAGAGCAAGCTGATACTCTTATTCAGTGGTGTCAAGGGTTTCTAGTGGGACTAGGGCTACAAAAAATCTCTACCAATGATGAAGACGTGCTTGAGATGATTAAAGATTTTAGTGAAATATCCAAGCTCGATGCTGAAGTGCTCGATAATGAACAAAATGCACAAGACCTAAGTGAAATTATCGAATTTGTGCGCATGGGCACCCTACTTATCCAAGAAACACTACAACCTTCTAAACAAGACTATATTTCTCCAGAATTACTACATTAAGCCTTACTCCAATAGGTTTATAGTCAACTCTGAATTTTAATTCAGTATATTATAAAATTATACTTTAATGATAGTGTTGCAAAGTGCATGCATGTTGTTAATATGGCTGACGTAAAGCGCTTAAATCTTGAGGAGGAGGTAGCCGCCTAACTAAACTTGAGGAGAATAAAAAAAACGACTACCTATTAGAAAATCATGAAATGTATCTCGGGGGAGAGAATATAATCTTCTGAATATTATTATATCATAATATTATAAATATATGTTATAGATCTATTTACAAAAACAGACTAAAGGGAAAGGGCATGCGTAAAGACACTAAACAAAGCACCAGCAAAGGAATAATAGCACTCCTAGCAACGCTATTCCTCTTCTCTAGCAGTGTATTCGCAAGAACACACGTTATCAATGCTAGCATTGACTCAGTTGAGCCAATCTATATGCACTACAATATTGAAAAACTTATCAAACCTTGCCAATCAAAGACACCAGGCTGTTGGAATGTAAGCTATCAGAAAAGAATTTTAAAATCCCTCCAAGGCTATCGCATTAAATTATCTTTTGAGGGTCAACAATTCACGGCTCGTATGCGTGCAAAGCCTGAGGGCGAACAATTAAAAATTAGAGTAAGTAACGATTTACTTGGTCAGCCAAGTAAATTTGCAATAAACGCAACTAGCGCTTATTAATGATTACTTTTCTAAGCTAGCAATCTGCCTTGGTCTGACTGACAGTATAGGTAATATCGCCTCTACGACAAAATCATAACCCTTGTTGCCGTAGTTATAAAACGCATTGTCTGCTTTTTGTTTGTGTGTTCTTGGCGCAAGATCAAACATCGCCAACGGATTAAATGTACCATAAGGTTTTGAAACCTCGGCAGAAGCTCCTGTTGCAACCAAAAATAATGTTAGCGCAATTGTATTAATCATTAGTTTCATTTTATTTGTCTCTTGGTTAATTAGTATGCTGCCACCTTATCTCTTGAGGAGAGAATAATTCTTGGGGGAGAGTGGCAACATATAACATATTATATCATGTAACTATAATATGTCAATTTTATAATATAATAAAACTGTAATATAGTTTATTTAGACCTGAGCAAAAGTCTGTACTGTTTTATGCCAATATTAGCCAATAATGATAGTCATGCTCATGATTTCAATTATGTTAGTATTAAAATCAAAGTAAAAAAACAACTATTTTTTATCTTGAGGAGAGTAATAAAATGATGAAGTACGCAGGTGAAGAAATTGGTTCAAAAAAATGTGGTATCACACAAGTTTGTATTATTATGGCGATGCTAGCAGGTGCATTTTTAACACTGGTTATTATTTGGGGCATTATGGAATGGATGCCAGGGATTCCAGCGGGGATATAAACCTTTACGACTTGCAAATAAAAAAAGCGCATTTTTTACAGTGCGCTTTTTAATAATCTATTAATAATTATGGTGGCCGCACCTAGAATTGAACTAGGGACACAGGGATTTTCAATCCCTTGCTCTACCAACTGAGCTATGTGGCCTTAAAAGTCAGAATTATACCGATAAATCTTCTTAATAATGATGAACTAATCGCCTATAAACCTCTCGGCATCGAGCGCTGCCATACAGCCTGTACCTGCCGAGGTAACTGCTTGACGGTAAACATGGTCTGCCACATCACCCGCTGCAAATACACCCTCAACACTAGTTTGTGTGGCGTTGCCTTGCGTGCCGCTTTCTATTTGAATGTAGCCGTGTTTCATCTCTAGATGTCCTTCAAAAATACCTGTATTTGGCGTATGGCCAATGGCAATGAATACGCCATGCACATCAATTTCTTTAGTCTTGCCGTCATTATCTTTAAGTCTTAGTCCTGTTACACCCATGGTGTCACCCAATACTTCATCTAAGTTATGATTGTATTCAATAGTGATATTACCAGTTTTGGATTTTTCAATTAATTGATCAGATAAAATCTTTTCACTAGAAAACTTATCACGACGGTGAACAATGGTGACATGGTCGGCAATATTTGACAAGAATAATGCCTCTTCTACTGCGGTATTACCGCCACCAATAACCGCTACCTTCTGACCACGATAAAAGAACCCATCACAAGTGGCGCAGGCACTCACACCCTTACCTTTAAAAGCTTCCTCAGACTCTAGACCCAAATAACGTGCACTTGCACCGGTAGCAATAATCACTGCATCGGCAGTATAGCTCGAACTGGCACCATTCAGTACAAACGGTCGTTTAGTAAAATCAACGTCAGTAATGTAGTCATTGATAATTTCGGTATCAAAACGCTCAGCATGTTGCTGCATGCGCGTCATCAAATCTGGGCCTTGCACGCCATCATTGTCGCCAGGCCAATTATCCACATCGGTGGTGCTCATTAATTGTCCTCCCTGCTCCATACCACTGACAATCACAGGGTCTAAGTTTGCCCTTGCTGCATAAACTGCTGCAGAATAGCCCGCAGGTCCAGAACCAACAATCAATACCTTGCAATGTTTATTTTCACTCATTTAAATACCAATCCTTTATACTTATACACAAAATCTCTATTATCCGAAACATTATAAAGCAAGCTGAAATCGCCTTGAAAAAAAATAACCCCTCAAATAGCAGAAAATCCAAAAAAAAACCTTGGCCTCGAACTGTAAATGAAGTATTGTTTATTGCGCTCAGCACTTTGGGTTTGGTGTATCTTGTAGCGCTTATCACTTATTCACCAACAGAAAATCCATGGTCAGGTGATGTTGTACTAACAGAGCCTGTGATTAATTTAGCTGGTGTGTTTGGCGCTTATTTGAGTGACATTTCTTTATCAATTTTGGGTTATGGTGCTTACCTAATTTCAATCTCGTTAATCTGGCTAGGCTATAGCATTCACAAGAATACAGGTCAAAAACCAACAAATCGATCTGTCTTGATGATTCGTCTAATTGCCGTGATGGTGATGGTTGCCTTCAGTGCTGCGATACTGGCACAAAATACCTCAGGCCCTGCAGGTGGTTGGATCGGCAATATAATGCATGGTTATTTTGGCACGTTATTTGGTTCGGCTTCATTCGTTGTTTATCTAAGCATTATGATGATTAGCTTTAGCATTGCCAGTACTGCATCTTGGGCTGGTATTTTCACTTCAACTATCGGCGTTGTTGGTGTCTTTATAAACAATCTAAAGATGTCTAGAAAAAAAGCAAAAATAAAAAAGGCCGCCAAAGTCGTCATTACACCAAAACAAGCTAATGCAAAAAAATATAATGTCATTGCTAAGGTTAAGTCCGCCAAGATCAAATCCAACAAAAAAATCGCGCCCGCTTCATCTAACTTGTTTAACACCAAAACTTTGAGTGGCTTACCTGATTTATCCTTGCTTGATGAAATCAGTATCAACACTTCCGGTTATTCCGAGCAAGCACTTGAGGATATGTCGCGCCAAGTGGAGATTAAACTCAAAGACTTTGGTTTTGAAGTCAGTATTACTACCGTTACTCCAGGTCCTGTCGTTACTCAATTTGAGCTTTCATTAGCGCCGGGCGTTAAAGTTTCGCAAATCATGAATCTAAATAAAGACCTCGCTAGAGCCTTGTTGGTTGAAAGTGTGCGTATTGTTGATGTGATTCCAGGCAAGCCCGTGATTGGGTTAGAAATCCCAAATGCTGAACGTGAAATGATCAGCTTGAAAGAAATCCTCGCCTCAGAGGTCTTTGTCAAGTCTTCTTCAGTATTGACAATGGGTCTAGGTAAAGATATTAACGGGCAACCAGTGATTGCTAACTTATCTAAGATGCCGCACTTATTGGTGGCAGGTGCGACCGGTATGGGCAAGTCTGTTGGTATTAATGCCATTATATTAAGTGTGTTATACAAAGCCAAGCCTGACGAAGTACGTATGATTATGATCGACCCTAAAATTGTTGAACTTGCTTGCTACGCCGATATTCCACATCTGCTTACCCCAGTGGTGACCGATATGAATCAAGCGGCCTCTGCTCTATGGTGGTGTGTGAACGAAATGGAACGCCGGTATTCATTATTAGCTAAATTTGGCGTACGCAATATTGAAGGCTTTAATGAAAAACTCAAAAAATCCAAAGTTAAAGGTGAGCCATTATTGGACCCTTCTTTTAACGCCAACACGGCTGAAGAAGGCGAAACTGCAGCTGAGCTAGAAAAACTACCGCTAATTATGCTGGTAATTGATGAATATGCCGACATGCTTGGTGCTCTTGCCCAAGAGGACCGCGCCAAAGCCAAGCGTGTGGAAGCGCTGATTGTGCGTCTAGCTCAAAAAGCACGTGCTGCCGGTATTCACTTAATTATTGCGACACAGCGTCCAAGCGTGGACGTGATTACTGGCCTAATTAAATCTAACATACCAACGCGTATTGCCTTTAAAGTTTCAAGCAAGGTAGACTCTCGTACTATTTTAGATCAGGGCGGTGCAGAACAATTACTCGGCATGGGTGACATGCTTTATATGACCCCAGGTATCTCACACTTAACCCGTATCCATGGCGCCTTTGTTGATGATGATGAAATCACTCGTGTGGTTGGCTTCCTACGCAAAAACTCACAACCTAATTACCTTGATGGCATTCTTAATGCTCACAGTGAATCAGCCAATTCACATGAAAGCACAAACAGTGGTGGCATAACAGGAGAGCTTGATCCTCTATATGACGAAGCAGTGCAAATTGTTACTTCATCACGCCGTGCTTCCATTTCTAGCTTACAGCGACGTATGCGCATTGGCTACAATCGCGCCGCGCGTATTATCGAAGATATGGAGGCCAGTGGTGTGGTTAGCACTATGAACAGCGCTGGCAATCGCCAAGTAATAGCACCAGAACCCATTAACCACGATGATTAGAGCTCTCGCTTTACTGACACTGTTTTGGGTTCATATGGCTATTGGCGCAAACAACAATCAGTTCTCTGATTTTTTTAATACCTTAACTTCTTTGAAGGCTGATTTTATTCAAACCACTTATGATGATAAAGACGCCTTAATAAACACCAGGTCAGGCTCTTTTATCTTTAACCGCCCTAAACAATTACGTTGGCACACAACTACGCCCAATGAAGAAATATTATTACTCAATAACAATGAGCTCTGGCTAGTCGATATTGAGTTAGAACAGGCCAGTTTACAAAAATCACAAGACCTATCTCAAACGCCGCTTTATTGGCTAATTAATAAACCTAATACGATAAAAAATATACCGATTTTTTCTCATCAACAAGACGGTATTGATTGGTACAAGGCCAATAGTCAATCATCACAATATCAACAATTACTATTTGGCTTCAAAGATAAGGTGCTACACGCGATTTCATTCAAAAATCCGCTTGATCAAACTATTAAGATTATTTTTGAAAAAGCTTTGATAAATCCTGCAATCAAACCGAAAGATTTTGATCTAAAGCTTGGTTCAGAATTTGATGTTATTCGTTAAGATGCCGATTCTAAAATATATGTAAATATATTTTCTCCTTCCGTGATAGAATATGCTATATTGTTAATTTATTAAATGGGAGGAATATATGGAAATTTTACCTGAAATTTTTCTTTTGCTATTAGGATTATAATTCTAACATCATCAAATCTATAAAAGAAACTTCAACCTGGGCTTCTAAACGCTTTTCCAGTCTAAGAATTGTTGTGGATATGGCTTTTCGAGAAAGTTTTTAAAACTTCTATCATTTTCCCAATATATAAGGCTTATAAAAAAAGGCTCATAGTGTGATCACTACAAACCCTTTTAAATATGGTGCCGAAGGCCGGACTCGAACTGGCGACCTACTGATTACAAATCAGTTGCACTACCAACTGTGCTACTTCGGCAACTGTTGAGAATTATACCCACAAAGAAAACAAATGCCTTGAAAAATTCAAGAATTTTTTATTTAACGCTATCCCATCATATATTGAATAACTGGCCTTAATTCAGTATCTGAGCAATCCATACAGGTGCCCTTTGGTGGCATCATACCTTTGGCTGATTTAGCCACGACCAAAAGGTAAACCCCGCCATTTTATTAGACCAAAGTTTGGATTGGTTAGTACACTGAACAATATAAAAAGCGGACGCCATAAGTACCGAGCCACCAAAGGCGAAAATTACTGTATTGGTATGTAGCGGCCTTAAACGACCAAATTGAAAATAAGGTAAATCAGTACCCAAATCATTTATAAACGGCCAAGCCAACTCTGAGGCGATATAGACACTAATTGTGGTGCCGATGACCAAATAAAGAGGAATTCTACATAGTTGATGTAATGGCGTCAAGAGAATAATTAGTATTTGATATTGATCAATCTCTACTATTTTTAATTAACAACCTAATGGCGATAATACTGAGCATTAAGGCCATTAAAAACCATTGCAACGCGTAACCTAAATGCTTATCGACACTGCCATAAAATGGCTTCCACTGCCTAAAGAATCCATTGCTAGCCTTGACGTCAAGTTGTGCCAGCATTGGGATGATTTGATAATTGGATAATTGCGAGAGCTGATCAAGATCTAAAGACTGAATCAGTATTGGAAACGTTGTGTCAATTTCTTGTGGTTTTAGCTCAATGCGCTGCTGATGCTTAATCAAACCGACTTCAATGGTACTTAGGTGACTGTCTATCTTAATGTCAACGAGCTCACCACGTTTTCCATACCAAGGCACAAACCCGCGATTAACCAAAATCGCTGTTTCTGCATTTAGCACAAATGGGGTTAAAACATAGTAGCCTGCATTGCCTTTAACAATCTGATTGTCATAAATAAACTGTTTATTCGTATCAAAATAACCATTAAGCAACACGCGGTAGTGCTCCTTAGTATGAATATCATCAGCTTCTACCAGCTGAGCGGGGCTTGATTGGGCTAAAACTATTGCGCTTTCAATGTCTCGTTTTTCATCTGCACGATTAAGTTGCCAAAACCCTAGTGACAACAAACCCCAGACTGTTAGAGAAATTAAAACCCCTGGCAAGATGAAACTGCGTTTGATCATTTTTGTACGGGTGCTGGTGCCACAGGGGCATCAAACATCACTACATTTGGCTCAATCCAGCCCATGTACCCAGCAAACAATACCAACAAAAATAAAAACACCGACAAAGAGACACGTAGTACTAATGACTTAAACATCTTATCAGAACCTGCTTTACCGCCTTTAACCATGCCAATTAAACCAAAACCTAGCGCCACTAATATGGCAATAATAATTAAAACAATAACAACTTCTGTCATAAACAACTCCTGATTTTTTTACCTGTAAAAAAGGCCCCAATAAAGGGGCCTTTTTATTGTTCTAACTAACTATTATAGCCAGTAAACAAAAATGAATAGACCTAACCAAACAACGTCTACAAAGTGCCAGTACCAAGCAACACCTTCAAATCCGAAATGGTTATCTGCATTGAAGTGGCCTTTCTGAACACGGTATAAAATAACCGTTAACATGATTACACCTACGGTTACGTGGAATCCATGGAAACCTGTCAACATGTAAAATGTAGAGCCATAAATACCCGAAGTTAGTTTCAAACCATCGTGGTACGCGTGACCATATTCCAAAATTTGAAAACCCAGGAAAGCTACGCCCAATGCAATAGTAGCTACTAACCAACCAACGATTTGATTACGGTGGCCCGCACGCAATGCGTGATGAGCAAAAGTTAGTGTCACACCAGAGGCTAATAGTAAAGCAGTATTAAGTGCTGGCAAACCCCATGGATCAACCACCATTGCTGGTGTTGCTGTTTCAATGCCAGTAGCAGGAACAGCGGGGAAGCTCATTACAGTACCTGATTGAAGCACAGTGTCAGTAACAGAGCCTGGTGCCATAAATGCCATTTGATGCCAAGAAGCACTAAACGCATTCCACAAATCCGGGGTAAAGATATTATTATCTGCACCGCCTAACCATGGCACTGAAAGTTGTCTCGCATAGAACAATGCACCGAAGAAGGCTGCGAAGAACATCACTTCAGAGAAGATAAACCAGCTCATACCCCAACGGAATGAACGATCAACTTGCTTATTGTAGATGCCATTATTGCTTTCATTAACAACTAGACCAAACCAGCCAAACATCATAAATACAGTAATAGCAAAACCTAGCACCATCACTGAGCCGCCCCATTCTGCACCGTGCATTTGATTAGCAAAACCAACAAATAATGTTGTTAAACCGATTGAGCCAATAATTGGCCAGTAAGTACCGTCTGGTATGTAATATTCTTGTTCGCTCATATTTTTTTCCTCTTTTTTTAGCTTTCAAGTTTAAAAAAATTATAGGATAAACTTATATCTTTTATGCGTTTATCCATCTCTGGTTCAACCACAAATCTTAAAGTCATCTCGATCTCCTCATGTGGTTTGAATACCTGTTTATTAAAACAGAAGCATTCTAACTTCTTAAAATAAAGTGCCGCTTCTGTCGGTGCGACACTAGGGATCGCTTGGCCAATAACTATGTTATCGGTATTATTCTTGGCAATGTAGCTGGTGGTATAAAACTTACCTGGCACTACTTCCATCGAACTTACCTTTGGCCCAAACTGTACTGGAAAACCACCCATGGTCATGGCGAAAAAACTCACCTCAACTTTGCGATTCTCATCTACCACATATTGTTGTTCACTATATACTCTGCCGGTTGTACCGTTGAAGCCTGTGATCTCACAAAAGACATCATAAATGGGTACCATTGCATAAGCAAAGAAAAACATCAATATTGGTGCTGAGACTAGCTTTATCCAGAACCCTTTTGTTATTTCTTTTCGTTGTTTCATATTAGCTACCAGGATTAAAGTATACGATGGTCGCTACAAATACTCCTATTGCTATGGCACTTACGATTACCGTAGTAATAACGACGCCTTTTCTTCTGTCATCCATTAAGAGTTTTGAGACTCAGCCTCAATCAATGCTCTTGATGGTGGTTTATTAAAACTGTGGTATTGAGCCTTTGGCTCTAATGTCCACTCTAAACCTTTTGCACTTGGCCAAGGACGCGCGCTAGCTGGCTTACCATTACGAATACAATCAATCACGATGTAAGTCAATAAGAAGAATGATGCACCGAATGCAAAACCACCTAATGAAGAAATCAAGTTGAAATCTGCAAACTGTAATGAGTAATCAGGAATACGACGTGGCATACCTGCAAGACCTAAGAAATGCTGAGGGAAGAACA
Source organism: uncultured Gammaproteobacteria bacterium (assembly GCA_937899995.1). Classification (GTDB taxonomy): domain Bacteria; phylum Pseudomonadota; class Gammaproteobacteria; order PS1; family Pseudothioglobaceae; genus Thioglobus_C. Next base: position 9,767 of record CALCCK010000017.1, on the reverse strand, counting down.
ATACGTTAACCGAAATGACTGCCCACCAGAAATGTATCTTAGCTAAAGTTTCGTTGTACATCTTGCCAGTCCACTTAGGCAACCAATAAAATACCGCAGCAATAATTCCCCATAGTGCGCCTGTTACTAGCACATAGTGGAAGTGCGCAACCACGAAGTAAGTATCGTGATACTGAATATCGGCTGGCACGATACCTAGCATTAAGCCAGAGAAACCACCAATGGTGAATAAGAATACAAATGAAACCGCCCATAACATAGGTGTCTCGAATGTCATTGAACCTTTCCACATAGTGGCAATCCAGTTGAAGACCTTAACGCCGGTTGGTACCGCAATTAACATGGTTGCATACATAAAGTAGAGCTCACCTGCGACTGGCATACCGGTCAAGAACATGTGGTGTGCCCATACAATGTATGACAAGAAGGCAATTGATGCTGTTGCATATACCATTGAAGAATAGCCAAATAATGGCTTACGAGCAAAGGTCGGGATAATGTGAGAAACCACTCCAAACGCTGGCAAGATCATAATATATACTTCAGGGTGACCAAAGAACCAGAAAATATGCTGGAACAATACTGGGTCGCCACCGCCGGTTGCATCAAAGAATGCTGTACCAAAGTTACGATCCGTTAACATCATCGTTACTGCACCCGCTAATACAGGCATAGCACCGATTAGTAAGAATGAAGTAATCAGCCATGTCCATACGAATAATGGCATATCCATTAGTTTCATCTCAGGAGCGCGCATGTTAAGTACCGTTGCAATAATATTAATCGCACCCATAATAGATGAGAAACCTAACAAGTGAATCGCAAAAATAAAGAAGTCGGTAGAGTCTGGTGCAAACGTTGTTGATAACGGTGCATAGAACGTCCAACCAAATGCTGGTGCGCCGCCTTCCATAAAGAACGTACTTAATAAGATACCACCCGCAAATGGTAGAATCCAGAAAGACCAGTTGTTCATACGGGGTAGTGCCATATCAGGCGCACCTATCATCATTGGAATCAGCCAGTTACCCAAACCAACGAAGGCTGGCATAATCGCGCCAAATACCATGATTAAACCATGCATAGTGGTTAACTGATTAAAGAATTGTGGTTCCATCAATTGTAATCCTGGCTGTAATAATTCAGCACGAATACCCATTGCGAAGGCGCCACCCACTAATAACATAGTGAATGCAAACCACAAATAAAGAGAACCAATATCTTTATGGTTCGTTGTCTTGATCCATCTCATTAAGCCTTTTTCAGGGCCGTGATGATGATCGTCGTGAGAAGCTGTTGCTGTTGTCATTTTATTTCTCCTTTAATTAACGTGCAGATTTAACATCTGAAGGTTGAACAACACTGCCTGTGTTACCAAAGGCATTTCTTTCATAAGTAATTACTGCTGCAAGATCTGCATCACCTAACATTTTAAACTGTGGCATTGCACCTTTACCGTTTAGAACAATGTTCATATGCTCAGCTGCTGCACCGTTTGCAATTGGTGAGCCTTTCATTGCTGGGAAGACCGGCGGCATACCTGAACCGTCTTTCTTGTGACAGCCAGCACAGTTGGTGTTATAGACACTTTCACCTTGAGCCATTAGCTCATCTTTAGACCATGTCTTAGTAGCGCTTGCTACTGCTGCTGCAGCTGCTGCTTGCTGTTCACCCACCCACTTAGCGTAGTCTGCTTTAGAAACCACATCAACCACAATTGGCATAAAACCGTGGTCTTTACCACAAAGCTCAGCACACTGACCTCGGTAAGTGCCGATTTCATCAATTTTAGCCCATGCGTCATTAATAAAACCCGGGTTAGCATCTTGTTTCACACCAAAAGCTGGTACCCACCAAGAGTGGATTACATCGTTTGAAGTGATTAAGAAACGAATTGAAGTGTCTACTGGTAAAACCAAATGTTTGTCTACTTCAAGTAAGTAGTTACCGACAGCTTCACGATCAGCATCCGTACCTGTAAGCGCATCTTTATGAGATTGCGCCAAATTAGAAATAAAGCTAATACCTTCTTTTGGATAATCATACTGCCACTTCCATTGGTGGCCAGTAATCTTTATGCTCATCTCTGCTTTAGAAGTATCTTCTAAATCAATCAGTGTTTTAGAAGCAGGGATTGCCATACCAACTAGAATAATAACTGGAATTGCCGTCCAAAGAAACTCAGCCTTGGTGCTTTCATGAAATTGAGATGCAACTGCGCCTTTTGATTTTCTATGTGCAAACACAGAATAAAACATTGCACCAAATACAAGTACCGCAACAACAACACAAATCCAAAATACCATCATGTGTAAATCATAAATATCACGACTAATTGAGGTTACACCTTTAGTCATGTTAAGGCCGTACTCAGCAAACACATTCGTTGACATCGTGGCAACTAGAGCGCTTAAAAGAGTTGTTAATCTTTTCATAAATCCTCCAAATAAATAAATACCTTTCACTTTCTAATACAAAACCGCGTTAAAAAACTGTTGTAAATTATACTTAATTTTTGTACTGCTTCATTAATAAAATCAATTTTATTGACAACAGCCAATTTTTTTAACAAATAGGTTTGTTATGACGTCTTATTGACAAGGCCAATCGTGTCTGTTTTAATACAGAAGAATTAACCGTGAAATTCTTTCAAAGAGGCTGAATAAATGGCAATATCACAAACCACAAGAATACAAGAAAACCTTGGCAAAACTGCCGAACTTAAAAAAAGTTAGTATAGGTGCGCCTTTCATCTGGATCAGACAAGGTGTTAATGATTTTTTGACCATGCCGACTTTAGTGATTTTCTACGGCGTACTTTTTATCGTGGTTTCCTATGGAGCATGGCATTATCTCAGTACTTCTGAAACACTGGGGGATGTTGCATCGCCTTTAGTGGCAGTCATTATTTTACTACTGGGCCTAATTTCTGCCATAAACCTATACGATGCATCAAGACGATTGGCTACTGGTGAAAAGCCGAGCATTGGCACCGTATTTAGCGCCGCATTTAAAACCAACAGCTCTTGTCCGAGTTTTTTTCTGTCTGTTATTTTGGTTGTGCTTACCATTGCTTGGATGATGTTCTCACCGCTGATTTATGTTTGTTGGCCTGATATTTGTGATTCCAGTATTGGTCCGCTCGACTTGGCACGCCTATAAGAGCATGATTGGTAAATTAAAATAATACCGTCTTAATTTTTAAAGCCTCTTGAATAACATGTATAGGGGTTTTTTAAGAAGGGCTTTGCATAAAAAATTTTATGCATTAAAATAATGACATTATTTGATTGTTGTGATACTTAGTTGCTCTTTATGTTTAAAAAATTACTAAAAATCTCTATTGTTTTAGCACTAATCGTGGTTATTTTAGGCGCCTATACTCGTCTCAGTGATGCGGGCCTAGGTTGTCCAGATTGGCCGGGTTGTTATGGCCAACTCATTGTTCCAGACGCAGCTGATGGTACAAGGCTTGAAGGTTATGATCGCCCACTGGAAGCTGCCAAAGGTTGGAAAGAAATGGTACATCGCTACGCAGCCTCAACACTTGGGCTGGTCATTCTAACCTTATGGTTCTTAGCTTTAAGAGGGAAGCCGCAACGCTTCCAGTCTATGACTCTGCCAAGTTTTACAGCGTTGTTTGTGATGTTACAAGGCGCGTTTGGTATGTGGACCGTGACACTCATGGTTCATCCTGGTATTGTTACTACTCATTTAATTGGGGGCTTTGTCACTACTGCTTTGCTTGTTTGGCTCTACTTAAATCAAAATAATCAAGCTTCGGCTTATCGGCACATTTTAAAACGACATAAATACTTGCTTTTTTTGACACTGTTTGCACTTAGCCTGCAAATCGTTTTAGGTGGTTGGACTAGCACCAATTATGCGGCACTTTCTTGTGGCGATCAATTCCCAACTTGCCTTGACTCGTGGTGGCCGAATATGGATTTTGCTAAGGCATTATATTGGGGCCCAATTGGCGCAGAATATGACTACGAATATGGTGTACTAGAAAACCAAGCACGTGCAGCTATTCAAATGATGCATCGTATTGGTGCATTAGTAACTACCATATTAATTATTTCTCTAGTTTTTTCATTTAAACATTACCTGCATTTAAAAAATAACCTACTATTAGTCGGCGGACTGCTGGCAGTCCAAGTAATGCTTGGTATTTTAAATGTTGTACTATCGTTGCCAATGTTTATCGCCGTGTTGCATAATACATTCGCCTTGTTATTATTGCTTAGTATTGTTGGTCTAGTACACAAAATCTTTAAAACCAACACCTAAATCACGAAATAAAAGGAATGTCGAATAATGAGTAAATCCAGCAACTGTACGGAGGGCAACAACTGCGTACAAGTCAAGAAAGCACGTAATACTATTGTATGGCTAGGGTTGGGAATTGTTGCATTGGTGTATTACTTATTCGTCCCAAGCGCCAACCAACTCCAAGACTTGAAAGAACAGGTGTATCCAACCATGTCCTTATACTCCAGCCCTAAGTCATTACAAGGGAAATTCACTTTGATAGATGATAATCGTAATACAACATCACTATCTGCTGCCGCTACTGGGAAATGGTCTATTTTATATTTTGGTTATACTACGTGCCCAGATGTATGTCCAACAGATTTAGCAACCCTCAACCAAACGCTTGGCATGATGCAACAGGCTGATAAGCTACAGGTTATATTTATCTCGGTCGATCCAAATCGTGATATTGGTAAATTAGGGGCGTTTGTCAAACAATTTAACACGAGCTTCATTGGGTTAAGTGCTGAGAATGAAGCTCTAAGTAAATTAACAAAAACACTGGGAATCTATCACGAGATCGCCAAAATCAAAGAAAGAGTGTCGCAAAATCATGCTCAGAATTCAGTCGAAAGAGGTGACGAAAAAATGGTGATACCGATGAAAGAAATGAAGGTTGCTAAAGAAAGTAACTATTTAGTTAATCACACCGCCAGTTATTTACTGCTTAACCCCAAACTGGAGTTAACCGGGCTGCTGACCAACCCACATCGTGCACCAGAAATGGCAAAGGCGTTAGATTTAATTATTAAAACACTAGACTAAGTTAAGGCAATACTAGCTTAACAGCAACAATTACTAGTCCAATAAATACTGCAGTCATCACTAAGCCGACAATGATATAAGCCCACGGGCCTTGTTTTTCAGCGCGCTCAAAATCTTTGATAAGGTCTTCTTTTTTACCCACGCCCACCATGGCGGAACTGACTGCTTTAAATACTTGGCCTAATCCTTTCATAATGATTCCGTTGTTTTGCCTATAGTGTGATTAACCAATAATGGTCTACTAATAATGCAACAAATAACAACATTAAATAGTTAATGGAAAACATAAATGTCGCCCAGGCGATTTTATTATCATCGGGATTTTTGTAAATTTTAATCGCATACATTAAAAATATCAGCCCTAGTACCACAGCAGAAACTAGATAAATAAGCCCTGACATGCCTGCTAAGTACGGTAGCAGTGTCACTAGCAATAACAACACTGTATAAAGCAAAATTTGTATGCGTGTGTAAGCTAGGCCGTGCGTTACTGGTAGCATTGGCACATCGACTTTTTTGTACTCTTCCACACGATAAATTGCTAACGCCCAAAAATGTGGTGGCGTCCAAATGAATACAATTAAAAATAATAATAATGCATATTCGATACCTTGAGTGCCTGAGATTGCTGTCCAGCCAAGTACTGGTGGTGCGGCGCCTGCGGCGCCACCAATCACAATATTTTGTGGTGTGGCGCGTTTTAAATACATGGTATAGATAACTGCATAACCAATCAATGAAATGAACGTGAGCACCATGGTAAGAGTATTAACAAATAACTGCAAAACACCCAAGCCAATAATGCCTAAAAACACCCCCCAAACCAATGCCTGGTTACGGGTCACTTTACCTTGTGGCAAAGGGCGCTGATCAGTACGGGACATTTGAATGTCGATTTGCTCATCAACCACGTGGTTAAACACCGCTGCTGAAGCAGCAGCCATAGAGATGCCTATTGAGGCGTTGAGCACTAATAAGGCGTCTGGTAAATACGGCGCAGGCACCGCTAAAAACATACCAACCACAGCCGTTAATAAAATTAAAGAAACAACTTTAAGTTTACATAGGCCAAGTAAATCACTTAATGATGGCATAACAATCTCCGATTAACCGATACGTGATAATTTAAGTAAGCGTTTTAAGTCTTTAAGCACGCGCTTAATCTCTAATGTTTGTGGGTTGTACTGTAGCATAACATTGCCCAATGGGTCGATTAAAAATAAAGAATTTTTTGGAAATTTCCCCAATTTTTGACTAAGCGCTTCACTCGGGTGAGCAATCAATAAACCAGACTCTCTTATGTCGGTAGCACCATTAATTAATAAAAGTCGCTGAATACGACGCATATTCTCATTCACAAGTGTGCGTGTGGTTTTCATATCATCAAGTGTTTTTATGCAGGCATCATCACATTGATTGGTGGCGTAAGCCAATGTCCACAAACCTTGTAAATCACCCGGTGTGTCCTTGCTAAAGACCACATCTTGTTTTTCAGTGGTAATAATCGGATTAACAAATTTTCCGTAATTGACTGTCGTTCCCGTAAACGCTGTCGGGTTCCAATAGAAGAATGCCGTGCCCAAAACAATCGGCAAGACAAATGAAGATAGTAATATCCATAATTCTTTTTTAGAATTCATAAAAAACCTTGTTTTGCAAAGCGCGCAATGATACGCTTAAGCTATTAAAAAATCAATTTTGTCAGTATTACAACCTTACTTCGATGCCGTTTTTTTGCATGGCCATCTTTGCTTCGCTAACCGTATATTCGCCAAAATGGAAAATGCTTGCTGCTAAAACTGCATCTGCACCACCTTTTAAAATGCCTTCAGATAAATGCTCTAAATTACCCACACCACCTGAGGCGATGACTGGCACGTTAACTGCATCAGAAACTGCTCTAGTCAGCGCCAAGTCAAAACCAGTTTTAACACCGTCACAATCCATTGAGGTTAATAACACCTCACCGGCGCCGTGTTCACCTTCGGTCATTTTTACCGCCCATTCAACAGCATCTATACCGGTTGATTTACGCCCACCATGGGTAAAAATTTCCCATTTTGGTGGGTTTTTTGACACTTGTTTTGCATCAATGGCTATTACAATACACTGCGAGCCAAACTTTGCGCTGAGTTCGTTAATTAAACCAGGATTAAAAATTGCAGCCGAGTTTACCGCAACTTTATCCGCACCTGCGTTGAGCATTGCTCTCACATCTTCAGGTTTACGAATACCGCCACCAACAGTGAGCGGAATAAACACTTGTTCAGCAATACTCTGCACCATATTTACTGTTGTATCGCGCCCTTCGTGTGATGCAGTGATGTCTAAAAAAGTAATTTCATCAGCACCTTCATCATCGTAACGCTTAGCCACCTCGACCGGATCGCCCGCATCTTTAATGTCAACAAACTGTACGCCTTTAACCACACGACCGTCACGCACGTCAAGACAAGGAATGATTCTTTTTGCTAAACTCATAAGGATAACTTTTTATTAAAAATTAATAAATACAATTTTACCGTATTTATACTTTCAAAAGGCTTGTGCCGCTCAATAGGTATAATTAGCGCCCATGAACCCCCCTAAACACATTACAATTATTATGGACGGTAACGGTCGCTGGGCGTCGAAACGCTTCTTGCCTCGCATCCAAGGCCATCAAAAAGGTGTTAAGGCAGTGCGCGAAGTGGTAAATCATTGTGGCAAACTGGGTGTCAAGACACTGACTTTATTTGCTTTTAGTAGTGAAAACAAAAACCGTTCAAATGAAGAAGTGTCTTTGTTGTTTAAGTTGTTTTTAAATGTATTAAAGCAAGAGTCTAACAAACTTAATAAGCACAACGTCAAACTCAAAATTATTGGTAACCTTGGCCTGTTCCCCCAAGAAGTACAACAAGCAGCCGTTGATGCGCAAGAACTATTGGTCAACAACACGGGTTTAACCCTGGTAATTGCCGCTAACTATGGCGGCCAATGGGACATCGCACAAGCAGCACAACAAATTGCTAAGCGCGCAGCCAATAATGAAATTAACGTTGATGACATTAATGTTGATACTTTTTCTCAATATTTATGCCTAGCAGATCAGCCGAAAGTTGATTTATTAATTCGTACCGGTGGCGAACTAAGAATCAGTAACTTCTTGCTGTGGGATATCGCCTATAGCGAGCTGTATTTTACTGATATCTTGTGGCCAGACTTTACTTCTGCAGACCTTGATAAAGCCATTGGAAGTTTTAACTATCGCGACCGTCGTTTTGGTGCACGAAAGGACAAAGCGTGCTAAGCGGATTAGCACAAAGAAGTGTAACCGTACTAATCTTAGCACCTGCCTTTATTTGGGCAATATTTGTTTTACCTACGCCTTATTTTTCTTACTTGTTGTTAGTATTTGTTGCGCTTGGTGCTTGGGAATTTTCACGACTAATTAAAATTACTCAACCTATTAACAGGGCTTTATTAACACTGTTTATTGTTGGTTGTGCGTTGGTTGCAAATAATCACGCGCAAAATCTAGACAGTTTATATGTTCTACTTTATGTTTCTGTTGCTTGGTGGGGGTTGAACTTATTTTGGGTGTTAAGTTACCCCAATCACACACAAACTTGGTTTGGCTCCGGCATTGTTCGATCAATGAATGGCGTGCTGCTGTTGGCGCCTATGTGGGTTGCTCTGGTTAACTTACATTTAAAAGGCGATGAATATTTTTTACTGTTAATGTTGCTTATTTGGGGGGCAGATTCAGGCGCTTATTTTGTGGGTAGAAAGTTTGGAAAGCACAAGCTTGCACCTAGGGTCAGCCCTGGAAAATCTGTCGAGGGCGTGTTGGGCGGTATTGGTTTTGCCTTAGTTGTAATGCTGGTCTTTCTACAAGTACAAAGCATCGCAACTGAAAAATATTTCGGCTATCTGTTACTAACGCTTGTTGTTGCTAGTGTTTCTGTTTTGGGTGACTTGTTCGAAAGTTTATTTAAACGTGAATCAGGTATGAAGGACAGTGGGCAGATTCTGCCAGGTCATGGTGGGGTGTTAGACCGTATCGATTCACTTACCGCAGCAGCACCGTTTTTTCTACTGGGCTTAAACCTGCTGTGAAAAACATAACTCTCTTAGGCGCCACCGGATCGATTGGCAAAAGTACTTTATCTGTGATTGACCAGCATAGTGATCAATTTAACATCTTTGCCCTTAGCGCCAACACTAGCTGGCAAACAATGCTTGAATTGTGTCAGCAATATCAGCCAACTTATGCTGTCATGACGAACGAAGAAGCTGCTGAAAAATTACAAGCTGCTCTCAATAATGACACCCAGGTGTTCAGTGGTGAGCAAGCTTTGTGTGATATTGCCGCACACCAACAAACCGATTATGTCATGGCTGCCATTGTTGGTGCAGCCGGTATGGCTTCAGCCTTGGCAGCAGCTAAAGCTGGCAAACGCATCCTACTAGCCAATAAAGAATCCTTGGTTTTGGCGGGTGATATTTTCATGGATGCAGTGAAAAACTCCGGTGCAGAACTCATCCCTGTCGATTCAGAACACAGTGCTATCTTCCAATGCTTACAGGGTGGTCGCTCAGAGATCGGAAGAGCACACGTCTGAACTCCAGTCACAAGCCTATCTCGTATGCCGTCTTCTGCTTGAAAAAAAAAAAACCACACCCACACCCCCCCCCCCCCCCTC
>CALCCK010000016.1 GCA_937899995.1 uncultured Gammaproteobacteria bacterium | reverse complement strand
GTTGGTTCGCAGTCAGTTCGGATGGCTTGATAGTCTATCTACTGTGAGTCCGTGTTTAACTTTTTTTTTTTCAAGCAGACGCCGGCATACGATATAGGCTTGTGACTGGAGTTCAGACGTGTGCTCTTCCGATCTCGTACCAATTCACCACTTATTTGTTTTTCAGCTTCGGGTGGTGCACGTATGCAAGAAGGCTTATTTTCTTTGATGCAAATGAGCAAAACTGCTTTGATTTTAAAATTCCTTAGTGATAAGAAAATTCCATTCTTCTCTATCCTGACTGACCCAACCATGGGCGGTGTATCCGCCAGTTTTGCTATGTTGGGTGATATCCACATTGCTGAGCCGAATGCCCTGATTGGATTTGCTGGGCCACGTGTGGTTGAACAAACTGTACGTGAAACCCTACCTGAGGGCTTTCAACGTAGTGAGTTCTTATTAGAAAAAGGAGCCATTGATCTAATTGTACATCGCCGAGACTTACGTGATAAAGTACACCAGTTGTTGCAAGCACTACATGGCTAAATACAAACTACTGTACAAACTTACGCACGCTAATGGTGCGCTAGCCGATGAAACGCTTGATACCCCTTTCGAATTTGAGATTGGCGACGGACAGCTTGACCCTTGTTTAGAGTCTTGCATAGAAGAAGCAAAAGTTGGCAAATTACAAACCTTTCTCTTAAGCTCTGATGAAGCATTTGGCCCCATTTATGATGAAGCTATACAGGTGATGAATCGTTCAGAATTTCCAGAAGACATGGTTGTTGAAGTGGATGCTGCCGTTGAATTTGAAACTCCTATTGGTGATTCCTATGTTGGTTGTATCGACGAAATTAATGGTGACAAAATCACAGTTAATTTCAACCACCCGTTAGCAGGCTGCGATGTGTCATTCCAAGTAGAGATACTTGAGAAAAACAAATGAAAGTTTTATTAGCCAATCCAAGAGGGTTTTGTGCAGGCGTTGATCGTGCTATTGAAATTGTAGAGCGTGCTATTGAGCGACACGGCGTGCCTATCTATGTGCGCAATGAAGTAGTACATAATAAATTCGTGGTGGATAATCTTAAGTCGAAAGGTGCTATTTTTGTAAAAGAGATCGTGGAAGTTCCTGCAGGCGAGGTGGTTATTTTTAGTGCACATGGTGTCTCTCAGGCGGTGCGACAACAAGCAACAGATATTGGCGCCATTATTTATGATGCCACTTGCCCATTGGTAACCAAAGTGCATAAAGAGGTGGCACGCAAACAAAAACAAAATCATAAGGTTATTCTCATTGGCCACAAAGGTCACCCTGAGGTAGAGGGCACCCTAGGCCAGTCAAGTGAAGGCACTAGTGTCGAGTTGATTGAAACTGTGGCTGATGTCGATAAGCTAGATTTGACCAATGAACATTTGTCTTATACAACACAAACCACTTTGTCAGTGGATGATACACAGCAGATTGTTGATGCGCTTAAAAACAAATTTCCTGAAATAAAATCACCAAAAAAAGACGACATTTGTTACGCTACACAAAATCGACAAGACGCTGTTAAAACGCTAATGCAAGACTCTGATGTATTGTTGGTGCTTGGCTCTAAAAATTCTAGTAATTCAAATCGTTTGCGAGAAATTGCTGAGAAATTGCATAAAAGCGCTTATTTAATTGATGGCGCTGACGAGATAGAATCAAGTTGGTTAGAGGGAGCAAATACCGTTGGCGTAACTGCTGGGGCTTCAGCACCAGAAGTTTTGGTGCAAGAAGTGATTAACTATTTATATGATTACGGTGCGACTGAGGTAATCGAAGTAAGTGGTACACAGGAAAACATTCATTTTCCTGTGCCCGAAGAATTAAGATGACATAGGCAGGACTTATGCCGAATTGCATAAAATAAGGAGAAAAAATAACATGACAAAAAAAGCACTGATTTGTGGCTCTTATGCCTTTGATTCGATTATGGTTTTTCAAGACCAGTTTAAAAATCACATCTTGCCAGATAAGGTACACATGTTAAATATTTCTTTTTTAGTGCCAACGTTGCGCAAAGAGTTTGGTGGTTGTGGTGGCAATATCGCTTACAATTTGCATATGCTAGGTGCCAATTCTGTGCCTATGGCAACCGTAGGCGAGGATTTTGCACCATACATGGGCTGGATGGAAACTCACCATATGAATACTACACATATTAAAGTGATTAAAGACACTTATACAGGTCAAGCCTTTATTACTACTGACATGGACGACAATCAAATCACGGCTTTTCATCCGGGGGCAATGAGTAATTCTCATCAAAATAAAGTCAGCGATGCTAGCAATGTTGATATTGGCATTGTTTCCCCAGATGGGCGCGATGGTATGATCGAGCATGCGAAACAGTTTGCTGATGCTGGCATACCTTTTATGTTTGATCCAGGTCAGGGCATGCCCATGTTTTCAGGTGAAGAGCTTACCACATTTGTTGAGCAGGCAACTTATGTGGCTATGAATGATTATGAATCACAAATGTTGCAAGACAAAACTGGGCTTGATGTGCAAACCATCGCCTCAATGGTAGATGCGCTGATTATTACCAAAGGCGGCGATGGTAGTGAGATCCATACCGGAGGCGAAGTCATTAACATTGCCCCTGCTAAGGCTAACGCAACACAAGATCCGACAGGCTGTGGGGATGCTTATCGTGCCGGGTTATTGTATGGACTAATGAATGATCTAGATTGGAAGACTACTGGTCAGTTGGCAGGATTGTTGGGTGCGATTAAAATTGCACATTTAGGTACGCAAAACCATCAGTTTGATTTGGCCGAAATTGAACGTCTATATCAACAAAATTATGGCGAGCTTTTGCTTTAGCATAGTTAACTAGACTGACACTTCCTCTATATAAAGAAATACAATTGCCAAATAACATAAGGCAACAAAATTATGGCGAGTAGGTATAGACACATACTTGATGAGCGTGAGCATATGCTTCCTCTTGTTTTCATAATATCTTGCATTTTTGAATATGTTTTTATTTATAAGTCTGGTTAATAGATGCACTTAAAGCGTTACTTTGTTTAAAAGCAAGCACATTCATGTTGACGTTTGTGGTATTTTTATCTTCTTGCGCATATGCAGACAAAGGCTTAGAAAAGAAACTGCCAAAACCATCTAGCTCAACTTTCTCACCATGAGCAATTGACTCTATAATAGTATCAGTTATTATTTGCAGTATATGTTTAGCATCTGCTCTAGATATTCCTGCTTCTAAAGCTATTTCATTGATTAATTTATCAGTAATCATAAAACCCCTAATTATAATGGTAAAGGAAAATTAATGCACTTCAACATAAAGAATGGTTCATTCTATCATTTTTTAATCTATTATTGTGTCTTTATGAACTATTAAATATTTTTCAAATTAAGAGAGGTGCTATACGAGTAATGGGCTAATCTGTGCTCCTAAAACTAATTTTAATAAAAAATAAGTATGGCCTTCCTTAAAATTAGCAATAAAATTGAGCTGTAAATAATAAGAATTATGGTATATTTGTCATGTCATGTTATGTTATGTTATGGGGAGTTTTTATGGGTTCGTTAATGAAATTATTTGAACTAAGAGAGTCGTTGGATAATTATGAGCGTGAATTGGGCTTTGATCAGTTTTCAGAAGTAGAAAAAGCAGTTTTAGAGTTTGTCATACATCAAAAAGATGTAACTATTACAACTGTTACTAAAAACCAATATTTTTCTAAATTTTCGCTGTCTACCATCAAAAGGGCCGTGGGTGTTTTGTTGGCTGATGACGTTATTAGTGCTAATCAATCGAAGCATGATAGACGTTCGATGATTCTTACCTATAATAATTAAAATTATTAATAACACCAAAAGAAGGTCTTTATGGGTTGTTAAGTAAAAGTACGGTAAAGTTTAATCGACATTTTTAGAAAAAAATAAATATATTTAATTTATGGAAAACTATAAATGGAAAACACCAAAAGTATTATTGTTGATAACTTAATTGCGTTTATAGCTGTTTTTTTATCTTCTATACTCATGATAAATTTATCAGGTTTTGATGTGCAAGTGGGTTCGTATTTATATTTACCGATTGGCGCTAAGATCTTGGTGTTTTTAATTTTTGGTAAACACGTTTTGCCTGGTGTTATGTTTAGTTGTGTCTTCTGTGGCGTTGTTTTGTTTTCTTCGTGGGGTGGTAATTTTGTTTGGGGTGCCGCCGGTGCCATATTGGGAGCAATCACCCCCATTGCTTCGATATGGATATTGGAGTACTTCAAAGTGGCCAATTATTCTCAATTAGAGAAAATTAATTTCAGACATATTTTATTTCTGATTTTCTTCACTTCAATACTTCATGCAATAAGTCGATTTATCATCTACGCCAAGAGTTCAGTATTTAGTATAAATCCAGTTGACTTTCTAACGCATTATTTAGTAGGTGATATGCTAGGTGGTATTGTGGTGATATGGATAGTATTGAAAATATTACCTTTTGTTGTGTCGACAGTAAGAGCATAGAAAATTATATATAGTCCATAAGGTAATGTAGTTGCTCAATGAAACACACTTCTCAAGAACCCTTATTAGGCAACGGTATTACATTTTTAATAATTTTAGTGTTTGCTTATGCGTCAGTATTATTCGAAAAGCAGTGGGCAGTTGTTAATATAAATCTAATTGGCGGTGCTGCTCTCTTATGCTATGTTCTATTTGGTCTTCGCATGATTCCTGGTGTGCTTATTGCAATTACTGTTAGTATTCTAATATTTAAACAGCAGACCAATATCCTTGTTGTAGAGTCGGCAATGTCCATTTTTACATGTACATTTGCACCTTCATTATCCTTGTTTATAATGTCTTCTTTTAAAAAAATCCATATTTCCACTATTACGTCCTTAACCTTCAAACAGATATTATTCTTGACCGCCATTCAAGCGTTATTTTGTTCGATATTTAAACTCTTTACAGGCGTAGTTTTAATTGAGAAAGTTGCAGTACCTGACATAGCTGACTATTTTTATACATTATTTACATTAGACTTAATAGGAACTTTAGTCATAGTTTATTGCGTGATTAAAATTATTACTTATTTTAAAAGAGCTAATTCATTCTTAGTCTAAGATTTAATATGATAGATACATCAACATTCATTAAAACAACTATTATTACTGCCGTAGTCGTTTTTTTAACCTCTGACCTAATGTCACATTTTGACGCTGGCGATATTACTATTGGAAATTATCTATGGTTGCCAATGGGTGCGAAAATTTTGGCGTTTTTAATATTTGGCTTTTGGGCGTTTCCGGGTGTACTACTGGGTTCGTTAATGAGTGGTGTATTGCTATATGACAGTTGGAATGGTAATACTTTCTATGGGCCAATCGGTACTATGGCAGGTGTCTTGGCGCCTATGGCGGCTATTAGTATCATGAGGATCTTCCATTTATCCAATTTCTTTAAAGATGACAAGCTTGTCTATGGACATATTATTTTTTTGGTGATATTGTCGTCATTGATTAATACGTTAGCTAAATTTTTCTTATTTGTTGACAAAGTTAAGGGTGTTGATGGCAAAGAGGTGGATGCATTACAGTTTATACTGAGTTATCTAACAGGCGATATCTTGGGTGGTCTGGTGTTTGTATTCTTGATTGTTAAGATTTTCTTACCAGTAATCATTAGGAATAAACTAAACTAGTTTATTGAGTAAATCACTCACCTGCTCAATGCGTCTGATATCATCAGGCATGTTCTCTTTATAAATTAGTTGATTCTGTCCTTTAAGTTGATAAACTTGAGGCTTCTGCTGGATTAGATTAATAATTTTGATTGGCTCAACCGTGGTTTTATCTGAAAAAGTTAGATGCGCCTTGTCATCATATAGACTAATTTTGTCAATTCCGATTTTTTCCGAAAAAAGTTTTAACCTCGTGGCGGCAAATAGATTTTTAGTCGGATCTGGCAATAGGCCAAAACGATCAATCATCTCGATTTGTAAGTCTTTCAATTCATCATTATCTTTAGCGTTGGCAATGCGTTTGTATAAGACTAAGCGTTCGTGCACGTCGCCGAGATAAGTCTCAGGAATGATGCACCCAAGCCCAGTATCAATTTCGATTTCATGATTAATCGGGTCATCCAAATTAATTTTCTTGCCAGCGCGCATGGCATCAATAGTACGCTTGAGTAAATCATGATATAAATTAAAACCAATCTCACTAATTTTTCCTGACTGATTATCACCGAGTAAATCTCCCGCACCACGGATTTCTAAATCATGATTGGCAAGCATAAACCCTGCGCCTAGTTCTTCTAAGGATTCAATTGCATCTAGGCGTTTTTTGGCATTGGCACTGAGTGATTGGTGTGATTTAATTACTAAATAAGCATAGGCTCTGTGGTGCGATCGGCCCACGCGGCCTCGCAATTGGTGTAGCTGTGCCAAGCCAAAGTTTTGTGCATTATTGATAATAATGGTATTAGCATTAGGAATATCAATACCTGTTTCAATAATGGTGGTACAAACTAATATTTGAAAACGACCATGGTAAAAATCACTCATGATGCGTTCTAACTCACGAGTAGGCATTTGCCCATGGGCGATACGCACTTGAATATTTGGCATTAAAGTTTTTAAGTTTTCTGCCATATTATCAATAGAATCAATTTCATTATGCAGAACAAATATCTGACCGCCACGATGTAGTTCTCGGGAACAAGCTTCTTTAATGGTGTCATCATCCCACTCATCAACAAAGGTTTGTATGGCGCTACGCCCTTGTGGTGGTGTAGCAATGATCGACAGCTCCCTAAGTGATCCAAGCGCCATATTTAGTGTGCGTGGAATTGGTGTAGCTGTCATGGTGAGGATATCACTTTGGCCACGCAGTTTCTTTAGGGTTTCTTTTTGTTTAACGCCAAATCGGTGCTCTTCATCAATAATCACTAAGCCCAAATCTTGGTATTTAATGCTGCCTTGAATGAGCTTGTGCGTACCGATAACAATATCGATTCTGCCACTTTGTAATTTTGCTTTAATTTGTGTTTGTTCTTTAGGTGTTTGAAACCTTGAAAGTGCAGCAATTTCAATTGGATAATTGATAAAACGATCTTTGAATGACTGCAGGTGTTGGTTAGCTAAGAGCGTAGTGGGTACCAATATCACCACTTGTTTGCCAGAATCAACTGCCAAGAATGCCGCGCGCATGGCGATTTCAGTTTTTCCAAAGCCTACATCACCACACACCAGCCGGTCCATTGGACGTCTAGATTGCATATCAGCCAAAACCTCACACATGGTTTTAAGCTGATCTGGGGTTTCTTCAAACGGGAAGCTCGAGACAAAGGAGGTATAAGCATCACTCGGTTCTGGGAAAGCAAAGCCAGTTTGTGATTGGCGCTTGGCGTAAATCTCTAATAATTCAGCAGCAATATCATGCAACGCCTCATGGGCTTTTTGCTTGGCCTTGGTCCATTGGTTGGTGCCAAGTTTATGCAAAGGTGCACTGTCTGGGGATGCGCCTGAATAACGAGAAATTAAATTGAGCGAAGTCATAGGCACCATAAGCTTAGAACCATTGGCATATTCTAGCATTAAGAAGTCTTGCGCTAGACCATCAAAACTTTGAGTTTTTAAACCTAGATAACGGCCCACACCATAACTTTCGTGCACAATTGGGTCGCCGATTTGGAGCTCTACTAGGGATTTAATCGCCTCATCAAAGTCTTTGTGCTTTGCACGACGACGCCTTTGTTGTTTAACCACATCAGCGCCAAATAGATTTACCTCAGTGATAACAGCAATGTCTTCTGTGAGCAAGCCATCACTAAGATCAGCATTGGTAATATAGAGTTCTTGTTCACCCTGTATGAATGCATGCCAATGATCAATATTGACTGGCGCTAAATCGTGATTATTAAGTAGATCAGTTAGTACGCTTTGTCGACCTTCTGATTCACAGACAATGAGTATTTTGCCTTTAAACTTTTTAGAGAAATTTAAAAATTTGGCCAGTGGATGCTTGGCTTGGGCATCAATATTTAAAGGCGGTAATAACTTGCTAGTAAAGTTCAGTTTGCCAGGTTTTTCTTCTAATTTTGAAGCGCCAATGACCAGCTGTTGTCGTTGCTTAATTTGAATAAACAGTTGTTCTTTGCTTAAAAATACTTGTTCAAGCGGCAATGGTGGCCTATCTAAATTATGACTGGCTTGCTGGTGCCTATCGTGAATTTCAGCAAAGGTTATATCGGCTAAATCACTAAAACCTTGATAATATGCAATAATAGTATTGTCTGCTAAGTAGTCAAACAAGGTATTGGTATGCGTAAAAAATAATGACGAATAAAACTCAATACCACCAGGCAGGCGTGATTCACTAACTTCAGTATAGATAAAGTCATCCGTATGATTAAAAGCGCTTAGATAGTTCTGTTTAAAAAGCTCAAGGCTTTCTTCATCTGTTGAGAACTCTCTGGCTGGCAATAGAGAGAGGGCGTTAGTCGTCACATCGACTGATCGTTGTGTTGAGGTGTCAAATGTGCGAATAGAGTCAATTTCTTGGTCGAATAAATCAATCCGGTAAGGAGACTTCGCTCCCATTGGATAAAGATCAATTAGCGAGCCTTTAACGCTAAACTCACCATGCTCCATAACTGTGGTAACTCGGTTATAGCCAATTTTTAGTAATTTTTCAGTAAAGCTATGAATGTCGATCACATCACCTATTTGCAAACTAAAGCTGTATTTTTGGCTGAATTCTAATGGACATAACTGTTGAGATAAAGACTCTAACGTGGTAATAACAATACCCTTGGTTAGGCTTGGTAATTTAGCTAGTGTGCTAAGTCGACTTGAGGTGATATCTGGATGCGGGGAAAAATGATCAAAGGCTAAGACCTCCCAGTTATCAAACCGTAAAATATTAAGGTCATCATTGTAAAAATTAAGCGATTTAATTAGATGGTTAAAATGCACAATATCATTGGCAATAACCAAAACCACTCGGTCTTGCGCTTTGGCAAATTCAATCAGTGCGAGCGCTTGCGCACTACCGTAGAGCGAGCCCCAATAAAATTTTTGTCCAGATTTAAATGGTGCAGAATCCTGCAGATAGAGTTGTGGCATTACTAATTTGTTAGGATATCCACGCCTTCGTTCTCTAGCATTTTGATGAGCTGAATCAATGGTAAGCCGATCAGTGTGTTAGGATCATCCCCCTCTAAGCGCTCAAAAAGACTAATGCCCAACGCTTCAGATTTAAAACTACCTGCACAGTTGTAAGGTTGTTCTTTTTTTAAATAGTTGTCAATTTGTTTGGTGGTTAAAATTTTAAAAACCACTTTAAATGTTTCAACAATTGTTTGTATATTGTTGGTATTTGTATTTAAAAGTGTCAAACTGGTGACAAATGTCACTATATTTCCAGAACTTTGTTGAAGTTGTTTTATGGCATTTTCATGGGTGTGCGGTTTGGTTAAGATCTTATCATCAACGTGCGTACCACTACCCAGTGTGGCTACCTGGTCTGAGGCTATGATAAGTCCGCTATGTGTTTTAGCGACTTCAGCTGCCTTTTCTTCAGCTAAGCGATATACCAGTTGTTCCGGTGTTTCACTGTCTTTTCTTGATTCGTCAATATCGGGTGCATGCGTTAAAAAATCTAACCCAAGCTTAGTAAGTAGTTCTTTTCGAAAAGGTGAAGATGAAGCAAGAATTAATGACACGAGTGTTTCCAGTATTTGTAAAATAAGATTCATTTTACTTTATTAGAACTTCTTCTATGCGATTATCAATTATTGTAGCAATGGATGACAATCAGTTGATTGGCAAAGACAATGCTTTGCCTTGGCACCTACCTGCTGATTTAGGTTATTTTAAAAAAACCACGACAGGAAAAACCGTACTGATGGGGCGTAAAACCTATGAGTCGATTGGTAGACCACTGCCAAATCGTCGCAATGTAGTGGTCAGTCGTAATACTGAATTTGAAGCTGAAGGCTGTGAGGTGGTGGGTAGTATTGATGCTGCATTAGAGTTGACCAAAGATGATAATGAAGTGATGGTGATGGGTGGTGCCTCTTTTTATGAACAAATGCTTCCGAGTGCTGATCGACTTTATATTACGCAAATCGAAGGCGAATATGAAGGTGATGCACATTTTCCTAAATTTGACCGATCTCAATTTAGTGAAATTAGCCGAGAATCACACACACCAGATGAAAAAAATCGTCATACTTATCACTTTATTATTTTGCAGAGAAATTAAAAATGCTAAGAATTACATCATTATTATTTACATTGATTATATTGTCAGGCTGTGTGTTGACAAAAGTAGTGACAGTGCCCATGCGTATAACCGGCGCGGTAATTTCAGTTATTCCAGTAGTAGGTGAAAGCGTTGACGCAGTGATTGATCAAACGGCCGATGTTATTGATTTAATACCCATATAAAATACATTTAGATTGTTATTCAAAAAAGGCTGTATTTACAGCCTTTTTTATTGGATTATTTTATGTTTTGTTGTAGAACGCGCTTATAGTCTTTTGGCATGACTTTAATAAAGTGTTTAAGCTCATCGTTCCAGTTGTCAACAATACGTTGCGCTACAGTAGATCCTGTAAATTTTGCATGGTTTGATACATATTGATAAAGCTCTTTTTGTGCTTCATCGTCCATTGGATCAAGATCTACCATGATTGGGTTAACCATGTTTTTAAAGGTATCATTCGGGTTATAGATGTACGCAATACCGCCACTCATACCAGCACCAAAGTTACGACCCACTTCACCCAAAATAATCGCACGACCACCGGTCATATATTCACAACCGTGATCACCCACACCTTCAACCACTGCAACCACACCTGAGTTACGCACGCAAAAGCGTTCTGCCACGCGGCCTGATAGGTACATTTCGCCACCTGTTGAACCATAGCCACAAACGTTACCAGCAATGATTTGTTCTTCTGCTTTGAAGGTAGAATTTTTTGGTGGGTAAACAATCACACGGCCACCAGACAAGCCTTTGCCAACGTAGTCATTTGCATCGCCTTCAACTTCTAAGGTAATACCTTGTGCTAAGAACGCACCTAAAGACTGACCAGCAGAGCCTTTGAAATTAATATGAATCGAGCCTTCATCTAGATTGTTACTACCACGAGTTTTAACCACATGTGAAGATAGCATCGCGCCAACTGCACGATCAATATTAGTAATAATTGAATCAAATTGTACGGATTCACCACCTTCGATAGCAGCTCTCGATTGCTCGATTAGGTTGTTGTCGATTTGTAATTCTAATTGATGGTCTTGCAGGATACTTTGATAAGTACCTGTGTCTGCATTTGGTTTTTTCGCCGGTGTTAATAAAGCATCTAAATTGATTGAACCTTGTTTCCAGTGGTCAATGGCTTTGTTCATTTCTAACATGTCAACACGACCAACCATTTCATTAACCGTTTTAAAACCAAGGTCTGCCATGATTAGGCGCAATTCTTCAGCCACCATGAAGAAGTAATTCACCACATGTTCTGGCTTGCCGGTAAATTTCTTACGCAGTTCTTTGTCTTGCGTGGCAATACCGACCGGACAAGTATTAAGGTGACACTTGCGCATCATGATACAACCCATGGTAACAAGTGGTGCGGTCGAGAAACCGAATTCTTCAGCACCGAGTAAAACACCAATAGCCACATCTCGGCCAGTTTTTAACTGGCCATCTGTTTGAATCACTACGCGTGAACGTAGATCATTCATAACTAAAGTTTGGTGAGTTTCTGCTAATCCCAATTCCCATGGTAAGCCCGCATGTTTGATAGAAGTTAGTGGTGATGCACCAGTACCACCATCATGACCTGCAATAACGATATGATCTGATTTGGCTTTGGTCACGCCAGCGGCAATCGTACCCACACCCACTTCTGCCACGAGTTTCACACTGATTCGAGCAGCAGGATTTGAACGTTTAAGATCAAAAATGAGTTGTGATAAATCTTCAATAGAATAAATATCATGATGAGGTGGTGGCGAGATTAAACCAACACCTGGGGTTGAGTGACGGATCTTAGCGATGACATCATCAACTTTAGTACCTGGTAATTCACCACCTTCGCCGGGCTTAGCACCCTGCGCTACTTTAATTTGAATTTCGTCGGCATTATTAAGATAATCAATGGTAACGCCAAAACGACCAGAGGCCACTTGTTTGATAGCGCTTCGACGTGAATCACCATTAGCATCTGGGGTCCAGCGCTTAGAATCTTCACCACCTTCACCGGTATTTGATTTACCACCTATGCGGTTCATGGCAATGGCTAGAGATTCGTGTGATTCTGCAGAGATTGAACCAAAACTCATAGCGCCAGTGGCAAAGCGTTTGACGATTTCTTTGATATCTTCAACTTCGTCAATTGAAATCGGATTGCCTTGTTTGAATGACATTAAGCCACGTAGTGTACAGTTACGTGTACCTTCTTCGTTAGAGCGTTTAGAAAACGCCCAATAAGCCTCTTTGTCATTGTTGCGAGCAGCGAGCTGTAAGTTAGCAATGGTCTGCGGCTCCCACATGTGTTTTTCACCGCCACTACGCCAATGATAAT
Source organism: uncultured Gammaproteobacteria bacterium (assembly GCA_937899995.1). Taxonomy (GTDB): domain Bacteria; phylum Pseudomonadota; class Gammaproteobacteria; order PS1; family Pseudothioglobaceae; genus Thioglobus_C. Next base: position 32,421 of record CALCCK010000016.1, on the reverse strand, counting down.
GGCCTAAGTTGTCTAAATCATTGGATTGATAGGCATGGTGATGTCGTTTTTCAACTTCTAACTGTAAGATATCAAAGCCCACACCTTTAATACGTGATGCAGTCTCAAAGAAACATTTGTCCATGACTTCTGGCGCCAGACCAACCGCTTCAAAAATTTGTGCGCCTTTGTATGATTCTAGCGTAGAAATACCCATTTTCGCCATGACTTTAAGCATGCCTTTACCCACGCCTTTACGATAAGCTTTAATAATGGCGTCATCACTTTCAATATCGATCATTCCATCACGACGTGCTTGCCATAACGCTTCGAATGCTAGATAAGGGTTAATGGCATCTACACCGAAACCTGTTAACAAGCAGAAATGATGCACTTCACGTGCTTCACCTGTTTCTACAATAATACCTACTTGAGTGCGTTCATGACTAGCGATTAAATAACGGTGTAGAGCCGAAGAAGCCAATAATGTACTGATAGCGGCGCGGTTTTCGCCAACGTTTCTGTCTGACAAAATGACTAAAGAATGGCCGTCTTTAATGGCTTGTGAACCTTGTCGGCAGATGTCATCTAATAATTCTGATACTTTTTTGCCTTCGCTAATGTCGTAAGTAATGTCAATGGTTTTACTGGTCCAACCACGGTGGTTACAATGACGAAGTGCTGCAGTTTCTTCATTGGTTAGGATTGGATGTTCAATAACCAAACGATGTGCGTTTTCTGCTTTGTTGCTAAGTAAATTGCCTTCAGGGCCAATAGAACAACGCAGTGACATCACCACTTCTTCACGAATTGAGTCAATTGCCGGGTTGGTTACTTGTGCAAATAACTGTTTGAAGTAGTCATAAATAATACGTGAATGATCAGACAAACACGCTAAAGCTGAGTCATTACCCATGGATCCTACTGGATCACGTAATTCGCTGACCAATGGTAAGAGCATAAACTGTAAGGTTTCTGTGCTGTAACCAAAGGCATTTAAACGATGAATTAAAGATTCTGGATGAAAACCATGTGCTTCTTGATCACAATGTAATTCTGATAAGTGAATCTGTTGGTCGTTGAGCCAATCTTGGTAAGGATTTTGTGCAGCAAACTCAGCTTTAATAGCTTCATCATCTACTAGCTCACCTTTATCAAAATCAACCAAGAACATCTTACCTGGGCGTAATCTGCCTTTGGTTTTAACATTATCAGTTTCGACATCAACCACACCTACTTCAGAGGCCATAATCACTCGGTCATCGTGTGTTAGGTAAAAACGTGAAGGGCGTAAACCGTTACGATCCAATACCGCACCAATATAGTGGCCATCGGTAAAGGCGATAGAGGCAGGACCGTCCCACGGCTCCATCACATTTGAGTAATATTCATAAAATGCTTTTTTCTCATCACTCATGTTGTCGTCATTTTGCCAAGCTTCGGGTATCATCATCAGTACTGCTTCTTGCAGGGTGCGACCGTTCATCATTAAGAACTCTAAAACGTTGTCAAAACTACCTGAGTCCGATACTTCAGTTTCAATCACTGGTAGCGTTTTAGATAAGTTGTCTTTAAATAATTCGCTTTCTAGTACACCTTCTCGAGCGCGCATCTTGTTGTAGTTGCCTTGTCGAGTGTTGATTTCACCATTGTGTGACATGTAACGACAAGGCTGAGCTCGATCCCAAGACGGGAATGTATTGGTCGAAAAACGCGAATGAACCATAGCCAAATAAGTAGCGTACTCAGGGTTTGATAAATCAGTATAAAAATCAAGTACTTGTGATCCCATCAACATGCCTTTATAGATAATGACAGTGGTTGACAAACTACAAACATAGAATAATAATGCTTGAGACAAAGACTCGTCGGTACGAATAGTATTTGACGCATGCTTTCTAATAACAAATAAGGCGCGTTCAAATGCTTTGTTATCAATACCATCTGCACTGGCAATAATCAGTTGTTTAATAACCGGCTGAGATTCTCTAGCGGTATGACCTACATCAGCTTTATCGGCGTCGACTGGCACATCACGCCAACCCACCAATGTTTGACCTTCGTCTTCGATAGATTTTTCTAGTACGTTTATGCAGTGTGTTCTTTCATTATCGTCTTGTGGTAGAAAAATATTACCAATACCGTAATTACCCGGCTCAACATCAACATTAAAATTAGATTTAATTTCTTTGACAAAAAATGCATGCGGAATGTCAGTTAGAATACCTGCACCATCACCCGTGTTAGATTCACAACCACAACCACCACGGTGATCCATACGCGTTAGCATTTCTAATGCATCGGCGGTAATTTGATATGAAGATTTTCCTTTAATATGCGCAATAAAGCCGATACCACAGTTCTCCTTCTCGTTGTTTGGATGGTAAAGACCGTGAGGTTTAGGTAAGTGTAATAATTGCTCTTTCATGTTGATATTGCTTCAAATAAAAATCGAAAAAAAATCTTCTAAATTATATCGTAAAAGACCCGACTAAATATCCTCAAATGCGTGATGTTAGTAGTGTTTTTGTGAATAATTTTCGGGTAGAATATTTTTTAATTTCTTAATCTTATTTTCAAATCGATGTTAGCTGTTATTTCCCCGTCTAAAACGCAAGATTTTGAACCAGCACAGATCGGTGCATTCACGCATTTACGTCAAATTGAACAATCCCAAGTTTTGGTTGATCTGCTTAAAGATAAAACGCAGGATGATATTGCAAGCCTGATGTCAATCAGCGATAAATTATCCAAGTTAAATTTTGATCGTTTTCAAACTTTTAGCACGCCTTTCACACTAGGCAACGCCAAACAAGCACTATTAGCGTTTAAAGGTGATGTTTATAATGGTATTGATGCACCGAGTTTGTCACTTGATGATTTTGAATTTGCACAAGATCATTTACGTATGCTGTCTGGCTTATATGGTGTCATCAGGCCACTTGATCTAATACAGCCTTACCGTTTAGAAATGGGAACCAAGCTTAAAAATGGCCAAGGTAAGAATCTGTATGAATTTTGGGGAGACCAAATTTCACAAGTACTGAATGAAGATGAGCCTGACGTGATTATCAACCTGGCGTCTAATGAATATTTTAAAGGTATTGACAAAAAGTCGCTCAACGCTAAGATTATCAATATTGCCTTTAAAGAGCTTAAAAATGATGTCTATAAAATTATCGGTGTCTACGCAAAACGCGCACGCGGTTTGATGGTGAACTATATGATTAAAAACAGACTAACCGAGCCAGAATCACTTAAAGCTTTTAATGTTGAAGGCTATCAATTTAGGCAAGAGATGTCTGATAATTTAACATGGGTTTTTACACGCGATTAATCGCACTTATACATTGTCAGCGCTTAATCTTGAACAGCGTAGACAAGAAATCAAAAGGTGCGTTTAGTGTTGATCCAATGTCTTTTAGCAAAGTTCTACTGGTCGATGACGTGATGACACTAGCCAGAGCTGAATCTACGTTTGATTAAAAGGCGCTCACTCCAGCGATACCTTGGGCGCTAATTTTTAGTGTTTTGTCTAAATCCTTTAGACCCATACCACCCAAGAAATACACAGGAATATTAAGTTTATTCACCACCTCTTGGGCGGCGTTCCAACCTAATGGCACTGTATTAGGGTGAGTTTGTGTGACTTGCACGGGTGAGATGACAACAAAGTCAGCACCAATTGCTTGCGCTTTGAGTGCCTCATTTAGATTGTGAGTTGACGCGCCTAGGAGTTTGTCATCAGCGCAGGGCCTTGATTTTAGATTAAGCATCTCGTTGGTGGTAATATGCCAGCCATCACAATAAAGCTCGTTAAAGCTTTTATTAAGAGTATTAATCAATAACTTGATGTTATGTTGCTGGCATTTGTTGTAAAGTTCTTCGATAAAGTGATTATTTATTGTAGTTTTACTTCGAAGCTGGATTAGACTAATACCCTGTGTTATTTTTTCGTCAAATTTTTTCATCCACGTTTCACTTTGATGATCACTTGATGGAGTAATCCAATATTTGTTTGGCAAAGTTATCGAATCAATAAAGGCTTTCATAGTTGGTAGTAGTTGATAATTATGTAAATCTTGTACAGATGTCCAGGCGATTTGTTGCCCCTCTATGCCTGTAGGTGTGTTTTGGTATTGATCGATATTGTAAATGCATAATTCGACTACTCTATCAGCATAGGTGTGCTGCATTGTTTGGTGTAGACTTAAAGTATCAACTTTAATGCCTAGTTCTTCATTAAGCTCTCTGATGATGGTTTGTTCGGTGGTTTCATCACCCTCCATCTTACCACCAGGTAGCTCCCAAAACCCAGACATGAACTGATGATTTTGTCGTTTAGAAATCAGCAATTTCCCAGATTCATTGTGCAAAACACCAACAACTGCCTTGATTATTTTCATTCTAACGACCTAATGGTAAAATACCAATATTTTAGCATTGAGCAAGCATTTGAACCTAGCGGATAAAATTCAAATATTAAAACCACACACCACCTTACTCAAAGGCAATTTGATGGGTATTGAAAAAGAAGGTTTAAGGGTTTCGAGAAAGGGTGGCATTTCCCAAGCGCCTCATCCAAAGGCATTTGGTTGCGCGTTGACGCATCCAAACATTACCACTGATTTTTCTGAGTCACTCATTGAGTTAGTCACGCCGCCACTACATAGTGCCGAAGCAGTACTGTCATTTTTATCAAAAACCCAGCAATACTTGTATCACCACCTACCCAAAGATCAAAGTTTTTGGCCAGCTTCTATGCCCTGTGTGATTCGTGGTGAAACTTATATTCCCATTGCTCAGTATGGCTCAAGTAATCGCGGCATGATGAAAACAGTCTATAGAAAAGGGTTGGCTAATCGTTATGGTAGTGTGATGCAAACCATTGCCGGTATTCATTTTAATTATTCTTTTTCAACTGATTTTTTTGAAGCCTATCGAGCTAAAAAAGCACCCAACGCAACACTTCGAGATTTTACCGATCAGAGCTATATGGGCCTTACTCGTAATGTGATACGTTATGGTTGGCTGATTCCATATTTATTTGGTGCATCGTCTGCAGTTTGTAAATCATTTTTGAAAGGTTATCATCAGCACTCGTTAGTTGAGTTTAATGATTCTACTTTGTATGAACCATATGCCACATCACTACGTATGGGTGATATTGGTTATCAGAATCTACGTGAAGATGAAGCCGGTGTGAAGGCCAACTATAATTCTCTGGGTCATTATATTCACAGTTTGAAAGCTGGTATGCAAACCTCATGCCGTGAATATGAAGCCATTGGGCTCAAAGCACAAGGTGAATACCAACAGTTGAATACCAATATTCTACAAATTGAAAATGAATATTATGCTTCAGTTCGCCCTAAGCCGTTAGTATTAGAAGGTAACAAACCATTGGATGCTCTGCAAGATCAAGGTATTGGTTATATTGAATTACGTTCACTTGATATTAATCCGTTCTTGCCGCTTGGAATTGACCAAACCCAATTTCATTTTTTAGAAGTCTTTATGTTGTTTTGTTTGTTAGAAACATCCCCTACTATTTCGAGTCGTGAACAATTTGATATTGACAATAATGATCATTTGGTCGCGCATGAAGGCCGAAAACCCAATTTAAACTTGATCCATAAAGGTCAGACTATTGCGTTAGAGAGGTTAGGCTCAGACATAATGAGTAAAATTTATTTATGCGCCGAATTATTTGGTGAAAAATATCAAGACGCCGTTAAGCAGATATCAAGACGTATTAGTAATGCAGACTTAACACCTTCGGCGGTGACACTGAATGAAATGAAAAATCGTAATCAAGGATTTTTTGACTATATTAATACGTTGTCTAAACAACATCGAAGAGAGTTTCTAGAAAACCCCATTGACTCGGATCACTTTAATTATTTAGACCAACAAACCCAAGCCTCTTGTGCGCGGCAACTCGAGATAGAACAAGCGGATAATTTAAGCTTCGATGATTATTTAAGCCATTATTTTTCGGATGAATAATACAACAACAATTTGTGCATTAGCGAGCGCTTTAGGGAAAGGCGGTATTGGTGTGGTGCGTGTATCAGGGCCACAATCAGGCGAAATTGCTCAAAAAATGTTAGGCTATATACCCAAAGCACGTTATGCGCATTATGGTTCGTTTTTTAATCAAGAAGGCGTTGAGATTGATAAGGGTGTGGCTTTATTTTTTCCAGGGCCTAATTCATTTACCGGCGAGGATATACTTGAGCTCCAAGGCCATGGCGGTATTTTGGTAATGCGTTCTTTGTTAGAATCGGCGATGGCATTAGGCGCAGTTGCTGCTGAGCCAGGTGAATTCTCAAAGCGTGCCTTTCTTAATGGCAAGATGGATTTGGTACAAGCTGAAGCTGTGGCCGATATTATTGATGCCAGTTCCGAACAGTCTGCTCGTTCGGCATTACGATCTTTATCCGGTGAATTTTCTGAACAGGTGAATGCATTGACCAAAGCATTGATTGATTTACGTGTCTTTGTGGAAGCGACCATTGATTTTTCTGATGAAGAAATTGATTTTTTAGCCTCTGGTGACGTTAAATTAAAAGTAGAACAGATTGAAAGTGACATCCAAAATATTTTAAGTTCTGCTGAACAAGGCGCCATTCTTAGAGAGGGTTTAACTATTGCCATTGCTGGCAAGCCTAACGCTGGCAAGTCATCTTTGCTCAATGCACTAACCCAAGTCCCCAGTGCGATTGTGACAGATATCGCCGGCACTACGCGTGATGTTCTAAAGGAAACCATACATGTAAATGGCATGCCACTTAATATTATCGATACAGCGGGCCTACAAAATAGTGAAGATAAAGTAGAGCAAGAAGGCATCAAAAGAGCACACTCTGAGATTGAGCGCGCTGATGTGATTTTGATGGTGTTTGACGCGCAAGATAAAATCCCAGATTTGTCGATTTTGCCAAGTGGTATAGAGGGAAAACCAATTATATTAATTAAGAATAAGGTAGATTTAACGGGTGAATCAGTCGGCATAATGCATAGCGACGAACAAACTCAATTATCACTTTCAGCCAAGCAATCGCAAGGGATTGACTTGCTGAGACAAGAGCTCTCAAGTATTGCTGGTCTAAGTGATACTGGTGAAGGTGTATTGTTAGCCAGAAAGCGTCATATTATCGCTCTAGAATCTGCCCTAGATTCAACCCGTCATGCACTAGATCAGCTTAACAACAGTGCCAGCGAGTTGGTTGCTGAAGATTTGCGCCAAGCTGCCCAATACTTAGGTAGTATCACTGGTGAGTTTTCATCAGATGACTTGTTGGGTGAAATCTTCTCATCCTTTTGTATTGGTAAATAATTGATATATATATGGGTATTAAAGCAAAATTTTATTTTTACTTATTGGTTACCATTGCTTTGTCACCCCTATTGGTTAGTGAAGTGGTGTTTGTTTATCAATCGCCTAATGTGTCGGGCGTCGCCTTGGTGGTATTAGTTTTATTGGTCTATTTGAGTTTATATCTTGCGATTCGTAAAGATTTTTTATTACCATTTAACGATTTGCAAAAATGGGTCAATGATTACAATATTGACCCAGGCGCACGACTTAATGATGAACAAAAAACCACATTCCAGCCAGTAGCGACAGCAATCAATCATCTAGTTGAAGAAAATCAACATTTGTATGATGACATGGAAGATATTTTGCAAAAGCAAATTCAGCGTCTCAGTAAGAAATCTGCCTCATTAGAAACACTCTACGGCGTTTCGTCAAAACTTAATTCAATGCATACTACTCAGGAATTATTTGAGCATTTTTTAGATATCTTCATAAATATGACTGGCGCTGCCTCCGGTGTGGTACGTAGTTTGAGCGATGGAGGCGAATTGCATTTGGTTGCCCAACGCGGTGTGATTGATAAACAAGGGCAAATGATTGATGTGCTTAGTAGCGATTGTTTCTGTGGCGAAGTAGCTATGGCGCAAGATATCAACGTGCAGTTTAGTGTACATACTTGCGCTAAGTGTGTGGGCAACCAATCTGAAGCCAAAGCCAATGTCGGTACGATTTTTATTCCACTGAGATACCACGGAAAAACCCTAGGCATATTTAATTTATTCTTTGATACTGAGCCATCATTGGCCTTTGATGAGCGTGCATTATTAGAATCAATTGCAGACAATATCGCCATTGCACTTGACAAAGCTAGACTCGATGAAGAAACCAAACGCATGGCGCTTTCACAAGAACGCCTGTTTTTATCACAAGAGATCCACGACTCTTTGGCGCAAACAATCTATAGCTTAAAACTACAAGTGACTGTTTTAGATGACATGCTCAAAGAAGGTGCTAAAGCTGAGGCGATCGATAAGATTGCCAATTTGCAGTTTAACATTACTCAGGCCAACCAAGAATTGCGAGAGTTAATGTGTAATTTCCGTGTGCCGCTTGATCCTAAAGGTATTGAGGTGTCATTAGAAAATTTGGTTAATCGATTTAAAATCGAAGAAGGAGTGGCCACTTATCTACATATAGAAGGTAAGCTTAATTTTCCACCAGAAACAGAAATGCAAATTATGCGTATTACTCAAGAGGCATTGTCTAATATTCGCAAGCATGCTAAGGCGCGTAATGTACGAATTTTGCTCTCAGCTGAACCTAATTGCCAGTTATTGATCGAGGATGATGGCGTTGGCTTTAAAAAAGATCAGTTTGATACCGAGGTAATGGGGAATAATATCGGCATGAATATTATGAAAGAGCGAGCGGGTCAAATGGGTGCTAGTATTGAGATTGAATCTGAAGTTGACGAAGGCACTCGTGTGATTGTTTCGTTTAAGGAATCATCATGAGAGTTTATATTATTGATGACCATGCTTTATTTCGTAATGGATTAATCTCTTTATTAGAATCAAGAAAGATTCACGCCAAAGCAGCCGCTTCGCCCGAGCAAGGCTTGGCAGAAATTCCTACCTTATCACTAGACATTATCTTATTAGATTTACGTATGCCTGCTATGTCAGGGATTGAAGTATTAAAAGCATTAAAAGAACAAGACGAGCAGACCCCAATTGTGATGTTAACCACCAGCACTGAAGAACATGATTTACGTGATTGCCTCAAATACGGCGCTCAGGGTTACTTATTAAAAGACATGGATCCTGATGAATTGGTTAATGCTTTAAATGAGATAGTAACAGGCTCTATTATAGTGGCACAAGACATGACCCGTGTATTGGCTAAGGTGCTTAGAAATGAGTTGACTGACAATGAAGCGACCTTTGACTCGCTCACCAATAGAGAAAAGGAAGTAGCCTGTCAAGTGGCTAGTGGTCACAGTAACAAAGTAATTGCTCGCGAGTTGGGTATTTCTGATGGCACCGTTAAATTACATGTGAAATCAATTTTAAAAAAACTTTCGCTCAGCTCTAGGGTGGAAGTGGCAGTATTAATCACTGAAAAAGGTTATTGCAGATAAAGAGAATGGATGAATATCAAAGACTTGTTGTTAAAGCATTAGGCTCAGTAGATGAAGTGCTACCTTGGGATTTAGAAGAAGAAATAGAGCAAAACCCTGAATTAATTGTATTAGACATCAGAGAGTCAGATGAATTTGAGATGATGCATATTAAGGACTCACTCCATGTACCTAGAGGCGTGTTAGAAGGTGCTTGTGTTTGGAACTATGATGACACCATTCCAGTATTAGCACAAGCTAGAGATCAGAACATTGTCGTGGTATGTCGTTCAGGTAATCGCAGTGCACTAGCAGCATTAACAATGCAGCAAATAGGGTTTGAACAGGTTCGATCATTAAAGTTAGGTATTAAAGGTTGGAATGATAACGACCTAGAAATGCTTAATAATCAAGGAGATATTGTCGATATTGATCAAATCGATACATGGTTAAATAGAACAGTACCTAAAGGAAAATTAAAGCCTTGATTTCTGCCCTGCAAATTAATTTATAAAAAAAGAAGAATAGTGCTTGACGCACAAAAAATTCTACGTATAATTCACCCCTTTCACCGAGACAGAAAAATAAAAGTTTCTGGACACGGTAGCTCTTTAAAAATATATCAAACAACTTGTGTGGGCACTCGTACAATAAAAATTGTGCAGTGCACACGAAACAATTGCATTTATTTGTGATTGTTCCGACAAAACAAAAGCAAAATCAGCTTTTAAAAAAATTGAACGCAAAGCGCATTTATTTATAAATGTTGCCAATGTTCTAAATAGTTAGAATTAAACTGAAGAGTTTGATCCTGGCTCAGATTGAACGCTGGCGGTATGCTTAACACATGCAAGTCGAACGGAAACGATGGTAGCTTGCTACCAGGCGTCGAGTGGCGGACGGGTGAGTAACGCGTAGGAATCTGCCTGATAGTGGGGGATAGCCCAGAGAAATCTGGATTAATACCGCATAATCTCTATGGAGAAAAGGAGCCCTCTTCTTGAAAGGTTTCGCTATCAGATGAGCCTGCGTAAGATTAGCTAGTTGGTGAGGTAAAAGCTCACCAAGGCGACGATCTTTAGCTGGTCTGAGAGGATGATCAGCCACACTGGAACTGAGACACGGTCCAGACTCCTACGGGAGGCAGCAGTGGGGAATATTGGACAATGGGCGCAAGCCTGATCCAGCAATACCGCGTGTGTGAAGAAGGCCTGAGGGTTGTAAAGCACTTTCAATTGTGAAGAAAAGCTAATGGTTAATACCCATTAGCCTTGACGTTAACTTTAGAAGAAGCACCGGCTAACTCCGTGCCAGCAGCCGCGGTAATACGGAGGGTGCAAGCGTTAATCGGAATTACTGGGCGTAAAGCGTGCGTAGGTGGTATGTTAAGTTAGATGTGAAAGCCCTGGGCTCAACCTAGGAACTGCATTTAAAACTGGCAAACTAGAGTATAGGAGAGGAAAGTGGAATTTCAGGTGTAGCGGTGAAATGCGTAGATATCTGAAGGAACATCAATGGCGAAGGCAGCTTTCTGGACTAATACTGACACTGAGGTACGAAAGCGTGGGTAGCAAACAGGATTAGATACCCTGGTAGTCCACGCCGTAAACGATGACAACTAGCCGTTGGGAGGATTTACCTCTTAGTGGCGAAGCTAACGCGTTAAGTTGTCCGCCTGGGGAGTACGGCCGCAAGGTTAAAACTCAAAGGAATTGACGGGGACCCGCACAAGCGGTGGAGCATGTGGTTTAATTCGATGCAACGCGAAGAACCTTACCTGGTCTTGACATACACGGAACTTTCCAGAGATGGATTGGTGCCTTCGGGAACCGTGATACAGGTGCTGCATGGCTGTCGTCAGCTCGTGTCGTGAGATGTTGGGTTAAGTCCCGTAACGAGCGCAACCCTTATCCTTATTTGCCAGCACATCATGGTGGGAACTATAAGGAGACTGCCGGTGATAAACCGGAGGAAGGCGGGGACGACGTCAAGTCATCATGGCCCTTACGACCAGGGCTACACACGTGCTACAATGGGAAGGACAAAGGGTCGCAACCTCGCGAGAGCAAGCTAATCTCATAAACCTTTTCGTAGTCCGGATCGGAGTCTGCAACTCGACTCCGTGAAGTTGGAATCGCTAGTAATCGTAGATCAGAACGCTACGGTGAATACGTTCCCGGGTCTTGTACACACCGCCCGTCATACCATGGGAGTGGGTTGCACCAGAAGTAGCTAGTCTAACTGTTTACAGGGGACGGTTACCACGGTGTGATCCATGACTGGGGTAAAGTCGTAACAAGGTAACCCTAGCGGAAGCTGGGGTTGGATCACCTCCTTAAGAAATGTATGAGTGTCCACAACAAGTTGTTTGATAAAATTTAATGAGAAAAAGATCAAGTGAACCTTTATAAATAATTTTAAGTTTATTTGGGTCTGTAGCTCAGTTGGTTAGAGCGCACCCCTGATAAGGGTGAGGTCGGTGGTTCAAATCCACCCAGACCCACCACTTTCTGCTCTGTACATTATATGTATAAGCATTGGGGCCATAGCTCAGCTGGGAGAGCGCTTGCCTTGCACGCAAGAGGTCGGGAGTTCGATCCTCCCTGGCTCCACCACTTATTCTTTTTACTAAAAACTTAAACAAGCTAATTTATTGAGTTTGTTTGTTTAAGTTTTTATGCCACGCCTTCGGGTGTGGAGCTCTTTAACAATTTAATACATGAAGTAAAGTTTGTAAATATACAATATAACAACGCGATAACTGTTGTGATGACAGTTATCATTGGTGTATTGCATTGACACAACAATTTCAAAAAATATGGATTCTCATTGAGAGATTAATTTCTCTCATTGAAAAATAAAATAGAATTCACCGATTGTGATTTATCACAATTTGTGACTTCTTGGTGAATAAGAACCATATAACTCAGATACTTTGGGGTTATATGGTCAAGTGAATAAGTGCATACGACGGATGCCTTGGCATTAGAAGGCGATGAAGGACGTGATAATCTGCGATAAGCTTCGGTTAGCTGATAAATAAGCTTTAAACCGGAGATCTCCGAATGGGAAAACCCAGTGGTCATCAGACCATTATCCTTAACTGAATACATAGGTTAAGGAGGCAAACCTAGGGAACTGAAACATCTAAGTACCTAGAGGAAAAGAAATCAACCGAGATTCCCTTAGTAGCGGCGAGCGAACGGGGATCAGCCCTTAAGCATATTTTAAATTACTAGAATGTTCTGGAAAGTTCAACGATACAGGGTGATAGTCCCGTAAAGGAAAATTTAATTTATGTGAAATCGAGTAAGGCGGCGCACGTGAAACGCTGTTTGAATATGGGGGGACCACCCTCCAAGGCTAAATACTCTCTAATGACCGATAGTGAACAAGTACCGTGAGGGAAAGGCGAAAAGAACCCCGGGAGGGGAGTGAAATAGAACCTGAAATCGTATGCATACAAGCAGTAGGAGCGGATTTATTCCGTGACTGCGTACCTTTTGTATAATGGGTCAGCGACTTACTTCTCAGTTGCAAGGTTAACCAGTAGGGGAGCCGTAGGGAAACCGAGTCTTAAATGGGCGATTAGTAGCTGGGAGTAGACCCGAAACCGGGTGATCTATCCATGGCCAGGGTGAAGGTTAGGTAAAACTAACTGGAGGCCCGAACCCACTTATGTTGAAAAATGAGGGGATGAGCTGTGGATAGGGGTGAAAGGCCAAACAAACCCGGAGATAGCTGGTTCTCTCCGAAATCTATTTAGGTAGAGCCTCGCGTATTACTTCTGGGGGTAGAGCACTGTTATGGCTAGCGGGTCGTCAAGACTTAGTAAACCATTGCAAACTCCGAATACCTGAAAGTATGAGCATGGGAGACACACTGCGGGTGCTAACGTCCGTAGTGGAAAGGGAAACAACCCAGACCGTCAGCTAAGGTCCCAAAATTGTAGTTAAGTGGGAAACGATGTGAAAAGGCCCAGACAGCCAGGAGGTTGGCTTAGAAGCAGCCATTCCTTTAAAGAGTGCGTAATAGCTCACTGGTCGAGTCGGTTTGCGCGGAAGATTTAACGGGGCTAAACTATATACCGAAGCTGCGGATCGCAATTTATTGCGATGGTAGGAGAGCGTTCTGTAAGCCGTTGAAGGTGAACTGTGAGGTTTGCTGGAGGTATCAGAAGTGCGAATGCTGACATGAGTAACGATAAAGGGGGTGAAAAACCCCCTCGCCAGAAGTCCAAGGTTTCCTACGCAACGTTAATCGGCGTAGGGTTAGTCGGCCCCTAAGGCGAGGCAGAAATGCGTAGTCGATGGGAAACAGGTTAATATTCCTGTACTTCATATAACTGCGATGGGAAGACGGAGAAGGTTAGCTCAGCAAGGCGATGGTTGTCCTTGTTCAAGCGTGTAGAAATGGTTCTTAGGAAAATCCGGGAACCTCTATTTCAAGGCGTGATAACGAGCCCTCTTTTGGGCGAAGTGAGTGATACCATGCTTCCAGGAAAATCCTCTAAGCTATAGGTTATATGAAACCGTACCCCAAACCGACACAGGTGGACGAGATGAGAATTCTAAGGCGCTTGAGAGAACTCGGGTGAAGGAACTAGGCAAAATGACACCGTAACTTCGGGAGAAGGTGTGCTCTTTGTAGGTGAAATCACTAGCTGATGAAGCTGAAAAGAGTTGAAGAAACCAGGTGGCTCCGACTGTTTATTAAAAACACAGCACTCTGCAAACACGTAAGTGGACGTATAGGGTGTGACGCCTGCCCGGTGCTTGAAGGTTAATTGATGAGGTTAGGATTCGTCCGAAGCTTTTGATCGAAGCCCAAGTAAACGGCGGCCGTAACTATAACGGTCCTAAGGTAGCGAAATTCCTTGTCGGGTAAGTTCCGACCTGCACGAATGGCGTAACGAGGGCCACACTGTCTCTACCCGAGACTCAGTGAAATTGAAATTGCTGTTAAGATGCAGTATACCCGCGGCCAGACGGAAAGACCCCGTGCACCTTTACTACAGCTTTGCATTGAACTCTGATCCTACCTGTGTAGCATAGGTGGGAGACTTTGAAACTTTAACGCTAGTTAGAGTGGAGTCATCCTTGAAATACCACCCTGGTATGGTTGGGGTTCTAACCTAGGTCCGTTATCCGGATTGGGGACAATGCATGGTGGGTAGTTTGACTGGGGCGGTCTCCTCCCAAAGAGTAACGGAGGAGCGCAAAGGTACCCTCAGCACGGTCGGACATCGTGCAATGAGCGCAAAGGTAAAAGGGTGCTTGACTGCGAGACTGACACGTCGAGCAGGTAGGAAACTAGGTCTTAGTGATCCGGTGGTTCTGAGTGGAAGGACCATCGCTCAACGGATAAAAGGTACGCCGGGGATAACAGGCTGATACCGCCCAAGAGTTCACATCGACGGCGGTGTTTGGCACCTCGATGTCGGCTCATCACATCCTGGGGCTGAAGCAGGTCCCAAGGGTATGGCTGTTCGCCATTTAAAGTGGTACGCGAGCTGGGTTTAGAACGTCGTGAGACAGTTCGGTCCCTATCTACCGTGGGCGTTGGAGACTTGAGGGAAGCTGTTCTTAGTACGAGAGGACCGGAATGGACACACCTCTGGTGTTTCGGTTGTGACGCCAGTCGCATTGCCGAGTAGCTATGTGTGGAAAGGATAACCGCTGAAAGCATCTAAGCGGGAAGCCCCTCCCAAGATTAGGTCTCCCTGGATATTTAATATCCCTGAAGATCCCTCGAAGACTACGAGGTTGATAGGCACGGTGTGGAAGAGTAGTGATACTTGAAGCTAACGTGTACTAATTGATCGTGAGGCTTGACCATATAACACCCAAATTATTTGAATATTTATTATTCAATCCATAATTTTTGTGTTGATGTGTCATGCAATACACTGATGTACAGTGACAAACTTATTACATGTATTAATTGTTATATCTCCGATTATTTTATAATCAAGGTATAAAAACTTTTTAATTCGCAAACGCTGCATTTATGTAGTGTTGCAAACAGTTTGCTTAGTGACAATAGCGAGTGTGACCCACCTGATCCCATCCCGAACTCAGAAGTGAAACCACTTAGCGCCGATGGTAGTGTGGGGTCTCCCCATGTGAGAGTAGGACATTGCTAGGCTTTAAATTCAAAATACCCCAGTTAACGTATGTTGCTGGGGTATTTTTTCGTCTATGATTTATCGAAATGATCCGTAGCGTTGACACTAGATTAGATTGATGATCTTCATAAAAAAGGCATAGCACCAATATTTATTGAATTTTTGATTACCGAACTTGGAAAAAAGTCTATCTCTTTATTGATTAAGATCTTTTCCTAAAACCATGCTGATATATTGCTGACGTAATTGTGTGTCATATTTTCTCATTGTTAAGTAAGACACGTGCTCATCTGTTTTGTTGGGGTTGATTACAATACCCCATAACGGGTTGGCGCTGGTTGGAAGCATTGAATATCTAATATCACCTAAAATTGATTGATCACGAGGATCTAAGGCGATATAGTTATTGGTAAAAGTCTGAAAACGCATAATGTCTTGATATAATTGGCTGGCGTTGTCTATTGTAGAAAAATTAATTGTTGGCAGTGCACTTTTGACTGTTTCACCTTGGTAGATTTTATCATTGGCTAATCCCACGCGAATTGCATCTATATAGTATTTATCTTTATATAGGTAAACGGAGCGCCATAATACAATATTACCTAAAGTTGGCTTAACGATGGATTTTTCGATGATATGCCCACGCTTCTTAGCTATCTCAGATTGAATGTTTGTTGCCCGACTTTGTTGCACATTGGCAGTGGCTAAGTATGCAACGCAAAATATCAAACTGTAAATTGTGATTTTCTTAGATCTAAATTTTATATTACCAATAACGCCAACGAACAAGGATAGTGTAAATATAGGGTCAATAATAGAAATTAAATTTGCAGCAATACGTACATCTGAGAATGGTAATAATAGATGTGTACCAAAACCAGTGAAGGCATCCAAGACTCCACTTAACAGATAGCCTAAGAAAGCAAAAAAATATAGGCGACTAAAGTTTATATTTTTTCTAACAAAGGGCCAGCATACTAAGGCACCAATCAGTGCGCCAATGGGGATAAATGCGATTGCGTGGGTAAAATGTCGATGATAATCTAGGAAAAGTAATGGGTCGTTAATAGATTGAATAAATATATCGGCGTCAGCTAGGATGCCAGCTATACAGCCGATAAAAGTTGCAATTTTGATTTCAGATTTTTTTGCACCAAGTTGTGCAATTGCTGACCCTAATAACGCCTGTGTAAAGATGTCCATAGTAATTTGGAAATTTTAGTTACCACATAATACCCGAAAGGCTTGCACTGGCTTGTTACAACAAGAAAGTCTGTTATTTTTTAACTAAAATTAGTGCATTACTTTACGTATGTTGATTAACCCAGTTTCTAAAGTCTGGCGCGCTCAGAGCACCTGATACCCGATCAATTTCTTTGCCATTTTTAAAGATTGCTAAGGTCGGGATAGAGCGAATGTTGTATTTGGCAGAAATAGCTTGTTCAGATTCAGTTTCAATTTTGATAAAGCGTGCTTTAGGCTCTACTTGACTAGCCACTTGTTTAAAAGTTGGCGCAAACTGTTGGCACGGACCACACCAAGTGGCCCAAAAATCTACCACTAATAACTCGTCAGTTTTTTCAATGATGCGAGTGAGTTGCGTGCCGGTCATTGAAATTGGCCCACCTTTGTATAATGGTTTTTTACATTTCCCACATTTTGGATTGTTATTTAATTTTGCTTCTGGGATTTTGTTTAACCCGCCACAGCTTGGACACATTGAAATCATTGTTAATGCCTAATTTATTTGTTATTAATAATTACTCATGGGTAGATATATTTATTGCAAGTCAGACCTGGTTGAAGGGCGTTTTGAACGAGGGACTTTATCCTTTTTTTGTTTGATTTGTTCTTTTTTAGAGATGATGCTATTGACCGATACTAAATCGTCCACACTTTGGCTGAGTTTTTTAAAAGCCTTTGGTGCTTGAATCTCAATCATTTGCTGAACAATCCATTTTTCATCAACATCCGTCATTGCTAATTTAACCTTTTCAGCAAAGTATCTTAAAAAATGATAATCTGGCTCATTATCGACAAAGTCATAATCTGAATAATCTTTTGAGCGTTGATTGTAAGTGCTGATAAATGCTTTCCAATGGTTGCCTTCACCGATACGATCTTCTTTGTTTTCTTGATAGTAAAAGGCAGACTGTTTAGCTAGCTTATTTATTAACTCTTTTCGTTGTTCTACGTTGAGTGTTTTGAATACTAGGCGATCAATGGATTGAATCAGAAAACAGAGGTATTCTTTAATCACATCAAAGACTTGCTCTTTTTCAATCACAAAGCCTTCGTTGATTAAATCTTCAAGGTGATTTTTGGTAATACGCCAGCAAATAAACGCCATCGCACCGCCAATATCTTCAATGGTTTTAACTTGATTTTTATGCCACTTGCTTTTAACTCTCACATGCTAATTTTATCACTTAGTGATTTACTCGCAGTTATAGTTTTTGAAAGAACCTAAATCATGTACTTTATCAAAGCCCATTTTCACCAAATAGTTTTTAGCGGTTGAAGATCGAGCACCAGTGACACAATATACAATGACGTCTTTATCATTATCAATAATATTCTTAGCCCCCATGATTGATTGTAAGGGGAGGTTGATAGCGTTAGGTAGTGAACCACGAGAAAATTCTGCACTTGATCGAACGTCGACCAATTGTGCGCCATTAGCTAATAGTTTGCATGCATCATTGCCTGTAAATGAGTTGAACATAGTATAATTTCCCAAGTAAGTTTTTAAGTGAATACTGCGATTTTTAGGTATTCAATCTATATTAGGAAACAATTATATACCAATGTTAAGTAAAAAGCAACTTAGATCAGACATTGAAGCAGTTGAAATAGCCTTAAAAAAACGAAATTTTTCTTTTGATATCAATCAGTTGAATGATTTAGAAAATAAACGAAAAAAAAATCAGGTTGAGACTCAAAAGTTGCAAAACCTGCGTAATACTCAATCAAAAGCTATTGGTAAAGCCAAAGCGGCAGGTGAGGACATTAAGCCATTATTAGACGATGTGGCTGATTTGGGCGATAAACTCGATGAGGCGAAATCAGAACTACAATCTATTCAAGTGCAGATTGATGATATTGTCATGGCTATGCCGAATATCCCTCATGAATCAGTACCAGAAGGTAACTCTGAAGATGATAATGTTGAGGTGTTAAAATGGGGTGAACCAGGGCAATATGATTTTGAAGTTAAAGGCCATGTTGAATTGGGTGAGTCATATGGGTTAGATTTTGAAACTGCCGCTAAGATATCGTGCGCACGTTTTTCTGTCATGACCGGAAAGATTGCGCGTTTGCACCGAGCATTAACTCAGTTTATGCTAGATCAACATGTTGATAATAATGGCTATACCGAGGCCTATGTGCCGTACTTGGTCAATGCAGAATCACTAACTGGCACTGGCCAGTTGCCTAAATTTGAAGCAGACTTATTTAAAACCCACTTACATGGCGAAGAGGGTGATGCTAAAATACTTTATTTGATTCCAACAGGTGAAGTACCAATTACCAACATGGTGCGCGATACGATTGTCAAAGAGGATGATTTACCGCTCAAATTTGTAGGGCATACGCCATGTTTTCGTTCTGAGGCAGGTGCCTATGGTCGAGATACACGAGGTTTGATTCGCCAGCATCAGTTTGAAAAAGTAGAATTAGTTCAAGTGGCAAAAGCCCAAGATTCTTATCGGCTATTAGAGGAACTGACCGGGCATGCTGAGAGTATTTTGCAAGCATTAGAGCTGCCCTATCGTAAAGTGATTTTATGTGCGGGTGATTTGGGATTTTCAGCCGCTAAAACTTACGACTTAGAAGTCTGGTTGCCGGGGCAAAATGCGTATCGTGAGATATCATCTTGCTCTTGTTTTGAAGATTTTCAAGCAAGGCGTTTACACCTTAGATGGAAAAATCCAAAAACCAACAAGCATGAACTATTGCACACACTTAATGGTTCTGGTTTGGCAGTAGGAAGAACACTGGTGGCAGTGTTAGAAAATCATCAGCAAGCTGATGGTAGTATTAGAGTACCAGATGTATTGCACAGTTACATGGGCGGTATTACCGTCATTAATTAATTTTTTATTAGGAGATAACAATGAACTTATTAGACTTAATCATATCACCAGCATTTGCTGCCGAAGGTATTAACTCAGATCCATCAGGTTTGAGCCAATTGATATTACCGGGGCTTTTGCTTTTGGTGATGTATATCTTGTTAATTAGACCACAGCAAAAACGTGCTAAAGAGCATAAAGTACTTTTAGCAGCGCTAAAAAAAGGCGACGAAGTGGTCACTAACGGCGGTGTTGTCGCTAAGGTGATGTCAGTTGATGAATCTTTTGCCACATTAGAGATTGCTGACGGTGTAGTGATTAAAGTGCAAAAACAAGGTATAAATCAAAAGTTACCAAAAGGTAGCGTTAAGATTTAACTTTAAGGTGTAAATAAGCCCATGAATCATTACTCCGGTTTAAGAAATGCGTTAATCGCTTTTTTCTTGTTATTATCAGTGCTTTACGCTTTGCCAAATGTCTTTGGTTCAGATTTAGCAGTGCAAATATCTAGTGCGGGTGATGCTGCTATTGAGCAGTCTGATCTAACTAAAATTACAGATACTCTAAAAGCAAAGAACATTCGTTACAAGTCAGCAGGATTGTCAAACCGCCGTATCTTGGTGCGTTTTGAAAACAATGAATCTCAGCTGTCTGCCAAGGATTTGCTCAAAACAGAGTTAGGCCGTAATTATGTAGTTGCGCTTAATCTAGCCCCTTCAGTTCCATTGTGGCTATCGAATTTGGGTGGTAGAGCTATGTCGTTAGGGCTAGATCTTCGAGGTGGCGTACATTTCTTATTAGAAGTGGATATGCAGGCAGTATTATCAATGTCGATTGATAAATACTATAATGAATTACGCACTTTATTGCGTGAAGACCGTCTGTACAAGAGTATTAAGAAGGAAGGTGATAGCATTGCTATTCGTTTTAAAACGCTTGAGTTAAAAGACAAGGCGTTGGCGCGTATTAAATCAGATCTTAGTGATTTAATCGTGCTTGAAACAGGTAGTCAAGATGAATTATTGGTTCAAGTGATTATTAGTGATGCTGCGCAAAAAATAGCCAAAAACAGTGCTTTAAAACAAAACATCACCACCCTTAGAAACCGAGTGAATGAGCTAGGTGTGGCCGAGCCAATTATTCAGCAGCAAGGGTTAGAGCGTATTGTGGTGCAATTACCAGGTGTGCAAGATACGGCGCGTGCTAAAGAAATCTTGGGTGCGGTAGCCACATTAGAATTTAGATTAGTAGATGAGAAGAATGACCCACAAACGGCTATTCAATCAGGTAGAATCCCGGCCGGCTCGAAACTTTACTATTTTAAAGATGGACGGCCGTTGTTATTAAAGACTCGAGTGATTGCTACGGGTGAAAACATCACTGGCGCTTCTTCAGGTGTAGACCAAGAAAATAACACGCCAATGGTTAATATTACCCTAGACAGTGCGGGTGGACGCTCTATGTTAGACACCACTAAAAAATATTTGTATAGTCGTATGGCTGTGGTGTTTATTGAGAATAAAGTCGAGACATTGCGTAGTAAAGATGGCAAGATTGTTAAAAAACGTAGCACTACTAAAGACATTATTAATGCAGCCACGATTCAAGGTACTTTTTCAACACGCTTTCAGATCACAGGTATTGATAGTTTGCGTGAAGCGCGTAACTTAGCTCTATTGCTTAGAGCGGGTTCGCTTTCGGCACCGATTGAAATTATTGAAGAACGTACCATTGGTCCGAGCCTAGGCGCAGACAATATTGAAAAAGGCGTCTTGTCTGTTATTGTTGGCTTTGCTTTAGTTTTATTATTTATGGCGATTCGTTACCGAGTATTTGGTCTGGTGGCTAATATTGCCTTAACGCTTAATTTAGTAATGATTGTGGCAGTGTTGTCACTCTTGCAAGCCACATTAACCTTACCAGGTATTGCTGGCATCGTATTAACGATCGGTATGGCGGTGGACGCCAACGTGCTGATTTTTGAGCGTATTAAAGAAGAATTAGGTGCGCACAGTAATATCCAAAAAGCCATCTCAAGTGGCTATGACAAGGCATTATTAACCATTGCAGATGCTAATATCACAACGTTAATTGCCGCATTAGTATTGTTCAGTTTTGGTACGGGGCCGATTAAAGGCTTTGCTATTACTTTATCGATTGGTATTGTAACTTCGATGTTTACAGCTATTATTGTTTCGAGGGCAATTATTAATAAAATTTATGGCGGTAAGAAGCTAAAGGAGTTATCAATATGAAGGCATTAAATATCCCTACGATTGATTTTGTTGGTAAGCGTACGTACGCCATTGTTGTGTCATTGATGCTAATGGCCGTTTCAATATTCTCGATATCAACACAAGGTCTTAAGCTTGGTATTGATTTTACTGGCGGCACTTTAATTGAGGTTGGCTATCATGAAGGTGTGGATTTGTCAGTGGTACGCAATACATTGGATGAGGCTAACTTTAAAAGTGCAAATGTACAATATTTTGGTTCGACTAAGGAGATCTTGATCCGTCTCAAACCTCAGGATATTTCCAATGCGAAATTGAGTAGTAAGATTATTCGTTTATTAGGTGATGATGTTGATATTCGCCGTGTTGAGTTTGTTGGGCCTAAAGTGGGTGAAGAACTTACTAATGATGGTGGCTTAGCAATGCTGTATGCATTGATTGGTATTTTGATTTATGTAGCGGTTCGTTTTGAATACCGTTTTGCTTTGGGCTCGATATCGGCCTTAATTCACGATGTAATTATTACCTTAGGTGTGTTTTCATTATTACAGTTAGAGTTTGATTTAACGGTATTGGCGGCGATTCTTGCGGTGATTGGTTATTCATTAAACGATACGATTGTGGTGTTTGACCGAATTCGTGAAAACTTCCTTTCTACTCGCCATGTAGATCCGGCTAAAATTATTAATGGCGCATTGAATCAAACTCTTTCTAGGACCATTATGACGTCATTAACAACGATGCTGGTACTGTTCTCGCTCTTCTTTTTAGGCGGTGAGATTATCCATAGTTTTGCATTAGCCTTACTAATTGGTGTGGTGGTTGGCACTTACTCTTCTATTTACGTGGCCAGCTCGATGATTCTAGCATTGGGTATTAGTAAGGAAGATTTACTGCCGTCAGAGAAAGAAGAAAAAGAGATTGATGCTAGACCATAAGGATTAAGCCATCGAATAACAAAAAAGCCGCTAATATTAGCGGCTTTTTTTGTATTTATTAAAGCGATTTATTTCTTAAATTTTTCAAACACCAGGCAAGCATTTGTACCACCAAATCCGAAACTATTTGACATCACACGGTTGAGCGATTGAATCGTTGTAGATTGTACAATTGGCACACCTTCAGCCGCTTCATCAAGTTTTTCAATATTAACAGACTCCGCCATAAAGCCATTCTTCAGCATGAGTAGTGAATAGATGGATTCATTAACGCCAGCCGCACCCAGTGCATGACCTGAGAGGGATTTAGTTGACCCGACATAAGGTACGTTACTACCAAACACTTCTTTAATAGCACCTAGCTCCTTTGTATCTCCTATTGGAGTCGAGGTACCATGCGCATTAATATAGTCAATTGGGCCGTCAACGGTTGAGATAGCTAATTCCATACAGCGCTTAGCACCTTCGCCAGATGGAGCAACCATGTCGTAACCATCGGAAGTTGCGCCATAACCAGTAAGTTCAGCCAAAATCGTTGCACCGCGCGCCTCAGCATGCTCCAATGATTCAAGTACCAAAGCACCACCACCACCAGAAATAACAAAACCATCACGGTCTGCATCATAAGCACGAGAAGCTTTTTCAGGGGTATCGTTGTACTTAGAAGATAAGGCACCCATGGCATCAAATAACATAGTTAATGACCAATCTAGCTCTTCACCACCACCAGCAAAAACAACATCTTGTTTGCCCATTTGGATTTGCTCCATGGCATTGCCAATACAATGCGCACTGGTTGAACAGGCGGAGCTAATTGAATAATTGATGCCTTTAATTTTGAACATAGTTGAAAGGCAGGCTGAAGTGGTTGAGCCCATAGTACGTGGTACGCGATAAGGTCCAACACGCTTAATACCTTTTTCCCTTAAGATGTCTGCTGCTTCGACTACGTTTTGATTAGATGCACCACCAGAACCCATAATTAGACCTGTGCGTGGATTAGAAATTTGATCTTCAGTTAAGCCAGATTGTTTGATAGCTTCATCTAAGGCCATTGCGCTATAAATCGCAGCATCTGCCATAAAACGTTTCATTTTTCGATCAATAACTTCGCTAGTGTCGATTTCAGCAACTTGGCCAGATACGTGAGAGCGCATGCCTAATTCGGCATATTTTTCGTCAAATTTAATGCCTGATTTAGCCGTTTTTAAAGATTCTAATACTTCGCCGCAGTTTGCGCCTAAGCTAGAAACAATACCCATACCGGTAACAACAACTCTGTTCATTAGAAACCACTTGTATCGGTGAATAAACCTACTTTTAAGTCAGTAGCTTCGTAAATAATTTTGCCATCAACTTCCATAGTGGCATCGCCAATACCCATGTATAGCTTGCGCGCAATGACGCGCGATAAATCAATTTTATAAACCACTTTTTTGGCTGTTGGTAATACTTGACCTGTAAATTTTATACTACCACCTAGTGCACGACCACGACCAGGGCCACCGAGCCAGCCTAAGTGAAAACCAATTAACTGCCACATCGCATCTAAACCTAAACAGCCAGGCATTACTGGATCGTCATTAAAGTGACAACCAAAAAACCATAAATCAGGCTTAACATCAAGCTCTGCAACAATTTGACCTTTGCCATATTTTCCACCTTCGTCTGTAATCAGTGTAATGCGATCAAACATTAACATCGGTGGTTTTGGTAATTGTGCATTACCGGGACCAAATAACTCACCGTTACCACATTTGATTAATTCTTCGTATGAATAAGAGTTTTGCATCAATCAGTCCTTGTGTCTATATCTACTGAAAATTATACTTCAAAGCCCTTTGCTAATGTCATTTATAACATCACCTATATCTTCTAATCCAACTGAGATTCTTATGAGACCTTCGGTGATATTGGCTTGTTGTTTCTCATCATCAGTTAGTCGTCCATGCGTGGTGCTTGCCGGGTGAGTAATGGTAGTTTTAGTGTCGCCTAAATTTGCTGTAATAGAGAGTATTTCAGTAGCGTTAATCACTTTAAATGCCGCTTTACGACCACCTTTAACTTCAAATGAGACAATACCGCCAAAACCAGATTGTTGGATGTTGGCCAAGGCGTGATCTGGATGAGATTGCAAACCTAAATAATGTACTTTTTCAACTTGATCTTGGGTCTGTAACCAAGATGCCAGTTTAAGGGCATTATCTGAATGTGCTTTCATTCTCAGGCTTAATGTGTCTAAACCTTTGAGTACAATCCAAGCATTGAAAGCGCTCAAGCTTGGCCCTGTTGCGCGAGTAAAGGCACTGATTTGCTCAATAATTGCTTCACTACCCAATACTGCACCTGCCAAACAACGGCCTTGGCCATCAATATATTTGGTGGCTGAGTGAATCACAACATCTGCCCCTAGTTTGATTGGGTTTTGTAATGCTGGAGATAAAATTGCATTATCAACCGCTAGTAAAATATTGTTGGCTTGGCTGATTTTACTAAGCGCAGTGATATCTACCACCTCGCCCAATGGGTTGGATGGAGTCTCTAATAAAAATAATTTTGTATTGTCTTGAACTGCATTTTTCCATTGGGATAAATCGCTCAAATCAACATAACTAATGCCAACATTAAATTTACTAACAATGGTATTTAATAAGACAATAGAGGTGCCAAACATATTACGTGAAGCAACAATATGATCACCTGATTCGACCAAAGCCATGATGCTAGCAAAGATTGCCGCCATGCCGCTTGATGTGGCAACGCAAGCATCGGCACCTTCAAGTGCGGCTAGTTTTTTTTCAAAAGCATCAACTGTTGGGTTAGTGAAGCGCGCATAAATATTGCCCGGCTCTTCTTTAGAAAATCGGTTGGCTGCTTGTTCAGCAGAATCAAAGACAAAGCTTGAGGTTAAAAAAATAGCCTCTGAATGTTCTTGTTCTTGTGTGGTTCGATAGCCTTCGCGTATGGCTTTGGTATCGAATTTTAAGTCCTTCATGTCTGGGTAATAATCGTTAAATAAGGCTTATTCTACATCATTACAAATCAATTCAGAGCTTTCGTTAATGTTGTTTTTCTGTTTGGCAGAATCAGAGCGTAAAGACTCGATTTGATCAAGATAGTTTTTATCAATATCTTGAGTGACATATTTACCGTCAAAACAAGAGCAATCGAATTCAGTAATATCTGGATTGCCTTGTTGGACACACCAGATAAGGTCGTCTAAATCTTGATAAATCAGTTTGTCGGCACCAATAGATTGGCAAATTTGATCAACATTTTTATTGTGTGCAATGAACTCCTTTTCACTAGACATATCGATTCCGTATACATTCGGGTGACGTACCGGTGGTGAAGCTGAAGCAAAAAATACTTTATTAGCACCTGCATCACGTGCCATTTGTACAATTTGTTGACTGGTGGTGCCGCGCACAATAGAGTCATCCACCAACAAAACGTTTTTGCCTTTAAATTCTAATTCAATGGTGCTGAGTTTTTGGCGTACTGATTTTTTACGTTGTTTTTGTCCAGGCATAATAAAAGTACGAGCAATGTAACGATTCTTAATTAGACCTTCAGAGTATTTGACTTCTAAGTCTTGAGCTAATTGCAAGGCAGCGACGCGAGAAGTTTCAGGGATTGGAATTACTACGTCGATTTCATCTACATCCCATTCTTTGTGGATTTTTGCGGCGAGTCGTTCACCCATTCTAAGGCGAGATTTGTAAACTGATATATTGTCTATTACTGAATCTGGTCTAGCAAAGTAGACAAACTCAAAAATACAAGGTGAATATTTAGGGTTATCAGCACATTGCTGTGTAAAGACATTGCCTTTTCTATCAATAACAACAGCTTCACCTGGCTTGATATCACGCGTGATATCATAGCCTAATGCAGTTAATGCAACGCTTTCAGAGGCCAGCATATACTTAGTGCCACCTTCGGTTGTGCGTTTTCCTAAAATAAGTGGGCGGATACCGTTTGGATCACGGAAGCCAAAAATACCATATCCTGGAATCATGCCAATGGTGGCATAAGCACCACGTACACGTTTATGTACTTGAGTTACTGAATCAAAAATATCTTGTTCGTTAATGCGTTGTTTTTTTAATTTTGCTAATTCGCTGGCAAATACATTAAGCAAAATCTCAGAATCAGAATTGGTATTAATATGGCGTAAGTCTTGTTCGAATAACTCTTTTTCAAGTTGCTTAGTATTTGTTAGATTGCCATTATGAGCAAAGGCGATGCCGTAAGGTGAATTCACATAAAAAGGCTGAGCTTCTGCACCAGATGAGCTACCAGCTGTTGGGTAGCGTACATGGCCAATACCCATATCACCTAAGAGTTTGGCCATGTGCTTGGTTCTAAATGAGTTTTTAACTAAGCCATTTGACTTGCGCATATAAAAACGACCCTTGTGCGAAGTGACAATACCAGCGGCATCTTGACCTCGGTGTTGAAGAATGGTCAAGGCATCGTAGATGTAAAGTGCCGTATCTTTTTTAGTGGTGGATAAAATGCCAACAATACCGCACATAGCTTACTTCCTTATTCGTTTTCGATAAATAATAAATGCTGTGATAATTCAGGTTTTATATCTGAAGCCACATCTTGAAAAATTCTGAGCATACCTTTAGTTTCAACCCAATAATATTGCTGAGAAACCCACTCTATACTTTGTAATACCAACACCATGATCAGGATTACTAATGAACCTTTGATTAGCCCAATCAAACCACCTAGTAGTTTGTTTTTAGTACTGTCAATATCTTGCGCATTGAGTGCGCTGTCTGCACGGTGCAAACCATTTAAAACCTTTTGAAAAAAAGGTGATAATAAACAAGGCTTGCTTGAGTCAATAGAAACGTTAAGCACGTTTGATATAGAAGAGCACGTACCTACAATAATCATAAAGACAATTCCGAAAGATAGCCAGATTCTGAGTGACTCACTGGTAACGACAATCTCCATAAGCGCAAGACTTGCAATCAAATCTAAATAGTACCAACTAAGCGCTACAGCGGCAGTGAAGAACACCAAGAATGCAAACAGTCTGTTTAGTACGCAAGGATTATTAACAGTGGATGAGATTTCTGTGAGTTTGTACAACGCTCTTTTAATGAGTAACACGCCGATAAAAATACCGCCAAAAGCAATAGCTAAGTGAGACTGATAAGAAAGCAATAGCCAAGTGATAATAGGGGTTTTGGTAAGTTCTTGGTAAAAGAACCAGGCAATAAAAATCGCTAATACTAAAAACGCTAAATTGATCAACTCTTTAGCAAGTCCGCGTTTAATACCGAGCACAAGGAAGCCGATCAAGACGGCAATTGTTAGCCAGTCGGACCAAACCAATAGGCCAATTGATTCCCAAATGTTTGCAAAAAAATCACTCATTAGTGCTCCCTAGTTAATCGCTAATTTTACAAGATTATTTCGCTATGCGTAGACCATGAAGGTTTAATATTTATCTAGAATTTTCATGGCATCAGCCACTGTGTGGAATGATCCGAAAACAACAACGCGCTGCTGCTGCGTGTTTAGTGCTTGATGGAGGGCAGACGCCATGTCCTTGCAAATAGTGATTTTACTGGATAGGCTAAATTTTTCAATTAGGTCTTGGGTGCTGATTGCACGATTGACTGAAAGTGGCACGATTAACCATTCATCAATGCAAGATTCGATTGAACTAATCATGAGCTCAATATTTTTGTCTTTAAGTGCTGAGAAAATTGCCAAGGTTGGTACTTTTTCTGCTTTCAAGGTTTCGGCCAAGACCTTGATGGCTGCCTCATTATGGGCAACGTCCAGCACGATGGTTTTATTATTAACCGTTTTGACTTGAAAACGAGCCAAGATATTGGCTTTTTCTAGCCCTATAGATAATTGATTTTTATCTATAGGAAGCGTCAACTGTAGTTGATTAACTGCTTCGATTGCAAGGGCGGCATTGTGTTGCTGATGTTCGCCTTTGAGGGTGATATTGCCTTGATAAGGTTCATTAATAAACAAAAGCAATGCACCAATATTATCAGCTTGTTTTTGAATTGAGGTGGGCGGATTTTGATCGCCACAAATACAAAGCGTATCACTCCTCATAATGCCAGCTTTTTCAAAGCCGATAGCTTCGCGTGTATCGCCTAAATAATCAGTGTGGTCAATAGCGATATTGGTAATGATACTCACATTAGGGTTTACTATATTTACCGAGTCGAGTCGACCGCCCAGCCCAACTTCTAAAACTACAACATCCACTTTTTCATGAGCAAAAATCACCAATGCAGCCAAGGTTGAGAATTCAAAATAGGTTAAAGAGGTTTCACCTCGAAGCGTTTCAATTGCATCAAAGGCTTGGCAGATGCTTTCATCACTCGCCATTTCACCATTAACGCTAAATCGCTCGTTATATTTAATAAGGTGTGGCGAGGTAAAAGCGCCAACTTTAAAATCTGATTGTTGATAAATACTATCGATAAAAGCAATGGTAGAGCCTTTACCATTAGTGCCTGCAATGGTGATAACTTGAAAAGGAACACCGCCTGGAAATAATTTTTTATAGACTTCTTGTATGCGCTCGAGCCCAAGGTCAATTTCTTGGGTGTGCAAGTTCTCTTGCCAATTAAGCCACTCGTCTAAGGTTTTTAGTCTTCCCAAAACTCGCCTTCAATGGTGTCTTTTTTATCTTTACCCTTGTCTTTTCTCTCGGGTGATTGGCCTTTATGAATGAATACCATATTGTTTTGAGAAAATACCTTTTTGGCATTTTTTCTGAGGATATGATCGATAAAATAAGCTCGAGACCAAGGCATTAGACCTAATAAGCCAACGGCGTCAGTAATAAATCCAGGGGTTAACAACAACACACCTGAGATTAAGATTACCACGCCTTCCATCATTTCAAATGCTGGTGTTTGTCCGTTTGCTATAGCATTTTGTGCTTTGGCCATGGTTGACCAACCTTGTTGTTTAAGCAAAGTGGAGCCAATCAATGCGGTAATAATGACCAATAAAATAGTAGAAAATCCGCCAATCGATTCACCTACGGATATCAATACATAAATTTCAAGCAGCGTTACAATAACAAATACAGGAAACAACATAATTATTCCTTAAAAAAAATTAAATCCCAAACACCGTGCCCTAGTCGCTCACCTCGGCGTTCGAATTTAGTAATCGGCCGATGCTCAGGTCTTAATGAATATTTATGGGCGCCTAGGGTGTTTTTAAAGTGGGGGTGTTTTTCTAGTGTTACCATCATGTATTCAGCGTAGTTTTCCCAATCTGTTGCTATGTGCATTGTGCCACCATCTTGCAGTTTATTTGAAATCAAATCTAGAAAGTCCATTTGCACAATACGACGTTTGTGGTGTTTCTTCTTATGCCATGGGTCGGGGAAGAACAGTTGAAAAGTCTTAAAACTGTTATCTTCAATATGATGCTTAAGCACTTCAACTGCATCTTCTTTGATGATTTTTAGGTTGGTAAGTTGGTGTTTATTGGCCTCATTAATCAACCTGCCTATGCCAGCCTCATACACTTCAATGCCCAAGAAATTTTGATTAGGTGCATTAATCGCCATCTCTAATAGGCTATCTCCATTGCCAAATCCAATCTCTAGCGTAATAGGTTGGATTTTTTTAAATAAGCTATTTAGATCAATTATTCCGCTAGGAATGTCAACACCAAATTGTGGCCAAAGATCAATCAAACCGTTTTTTTGTCCAAGTGTTAGTCGACCAGATCGTCTGACAAAACTTTGAATTTTGTGTACGACTTTCTCACTCATAAGTCGTAATCAATGATGAGTGGCGAATGATCAGAAAAACGTTCGTCTTTATAAATTTCAACACGTTGAGGCGTGCCTTTAAGGTTGGCACTGAGGATATGGTAGTCAATACGCCATCCAGTATTATTAGCCCAAGCTTGTCCTCTATTAGACCACCAAGTGTATTGATCCGCTTCTTGGTTAATCTCTCGAAAGGCGTCAATAAAACCTGTTTGCGTGAACAGTTCTTCCATCCATGCGCGCTCTTCAGGCAAACAGCCTGAACGATTTTTATTGCCATTGAAATTTTTAATATCGATTGGTTTATGTACGATATTGATGTCACCACAGATAATGTACTCTCGACCGTCTTCTTGTAATTGTTGTAGATAAGGCATAAAGCGCTCAGTCATAAAATCCATTTTATAATCTTGACGTTCTTGTTTGGCTGAACCAGAAGGAATGTAAATGGAAATAACACTGAGATTACCAAAATCGGCCTGAATAAAACGTCCCTCGAAATCAATATCTTCCCAGGGACTGAAAATAACTTGATCGGGTTTTTGTTTGCAGTATAAACCCGTACCACTATAGCCCTTACGTTCAGCGGGTTTGTAATAGGTATGTATGCCTTTTGGATAGAATTTATCATCTAACTGATCTTCTTGCGCTTTGATTTCTTGCACGCAAACTACATCTGCATTTTGAGTTTTCATCCACTGGAAAAAACCTTTTCGTTCAGCTGCACGAATTCCGTTGACGTTAGCCGTTATAATTCTCTTCATTGGAAATATTTTAATGATTTAAGAGGATTATATGCAGCAGTATCAAAAAGACTTTGTGGATTTTATGTTAGAAATTGGCGCACTAAAATTTGGCGAATTCACGCTTAAATCAGGCCGCGTTAGTCCTTATTTCTTTAACGCAGGCTCGTTTAATACTGGCGAGCATCTTTCAAAATTAGGCAAGTTTTATGCCCAAGCCATTACTGAGAGTGGACTGGAATTTGACGTATTATTTGGCCCGGCCTATAAAGGCATTCCACTAGCCACCGCTTGCGCGATGGCACTATATGATTCATTTGGGAAAAATGTGTCATATAGTTTTAATCGTAAAGAAGCCAAAACACATGGTGAAGGCGGCGATATTGTTGGCCATGCATTGGAAGGTGATATTTTAATTATTGATGATGTGATTACTGCCGGTACAGCGATTCGTGAAGCGATGGATATTATTGATGCGAATGGTGCCAAAGCCAAAGGCGTGATTGTTGCCGTTGACCGTCAAGAAAAAGGCAAAGGTGATAAATCAGCCATTCAAGAAGTGGAAGAAAATTTTGGTATTGCCGTGCTAAGTATTATTAATCTTGGTCATTTAATTGACTACTTAAAACAAGGTGACGATCAAGCGCTGATCGAGCGTATCGAAGCTTATAGGAATCAATACGGCGTTTAAAAACTAACTGAGCTGTGTTGATAGTCTAGGCTTTCAGCCACTGCCTGATGCGTGACTTTTCCCTGAAAAATATTCACCCCATTCAACAAGTTTGAATTATCAAATATGGCTTGCTGAGCGCCTTTATTGGCAAGTTCAATCACATAAGGTAATGTCGCATTCGTCAGTGCTAAAGTTGCAGTATGTGCAACTGCACCTGGCATATTGCTCACACAATAATGAATAATGTCATCAACCACATAGGTTGGCTTGTCGTGCGTGGTCACTGTTGAGATCGGAAGGCACACGTCTGAACTCCAGTCACAAGCCTATCTCGTATGCCGTCTTCTGCTTGCAAAAAAAAAAACCCCCCCCCCCCCCCGCGCTCAGACTACTGCACAGCCACACCTACACACTGCATC